>CALKLF010000009.1 GCA_937992175.1 uncultured Fimbriimonadales bacterium
CACACCACACGACGGCAGGAATGCCGTCGCACCAAGCGCGTCCTTAATCGGCACACGATTCTTTTAGGTAGTCACTTACCAACTGAGGGTTCAAGTAGCACAGATTGTCGGCGAGGACGCCGACGGTCTGCACTACTTGAACTCGCGATTGGTATAAGTATCTCCCGCATCAAACCGTCCCTTTTTACCCCCCACCCCGACCCTCCCCGCTTGCGGGGAGGGAGCGCACGCCCACGCAGCGCAACGCCTCCCCCGTTCACGGGGGAGGTGGGGAGGGGGGAAAGAATAGCAAACATAGGCTGGGGTAGCTTGGAGTCACTCTACGAATTTTACTGTTGCTGCTGGCGTGACGCCCGCCGCCGCGCCGCGCGCCAGAAACTCTGTAATCGCCCGTCTGCCGCGCGTGCCCAAGTCTAGCGTCAGTTCATTCACATACATTCCCACAAAGCAGTCGGCGGTTGCAGGGTCGATCCCGCGCCCGAACTGCAAGGCGTATCGCATGGCTTGCTCACGGTGTGCCAGCCCGAGCCGGATGCTCTCGCGGAAGGCGCGGGCGATTTCGCGTTGAATCTCCTCTGGCAGGTCTGCGCGCACGGCGTTAACGCCGAGCGGCAGGGGCAACCCGCCTGTCTGCTCGCTCCACCAGACGCCTAAATCAAGCAGCAGGCGCAATCCCGCCTGCCGATGGGTGAGCTGCCCTTCGTGAATGAGCAGCCCGACAGGAACTTCGCCGCGCTGCACGGCGGGCATAATCGCGTCAAAGGGCATTTCGATCGTCTGTGCGTCGGGCAAAAACAGGCGCAGCGCCAGATACGCGCTCGTCAAATAGCCCGGCACAGCGATTGGATAATGGCGCAACTCCGTTAGCGGGATCGGCTCGCGCGCGACGAGCATCGGTCCGTAGCCGTCGCCAAAGCTGCCTCCCTGATTCAGCACGAGGTATTTGTCAGCGACATAGGCGAGGTTATGCACTGACATCGCCGTGAACTCCAGCTTGCCCTCGCGCGCCCATTCGTTGAGGGTCTGAATGTCCCGCAGCACATGCTCGAACTGCAGGGGGGTGTCCACCAGCCCTTCCGCCAGCGCCCAGAACATGAAGGCGTCGTCGGCGTCGGGGCTATGACCGAGTCGGATGGTCATCGTGCACCCTCCGCCGCCTTCGCGAGGGCTTTCTGCTTCGCCTCGTCGAAGCCCTGCGCGATGATGTTGGCGATTTCCTCGTCATAGATGGGGAAAATCTGCACATCGGAGCTTTGCAGCATCGAGAAACGGCTCATGAGCCACCAGCTGCTGCTGACTTCGGGGCTGACAATCGGCGACGCCCAGGGCTGCTCGCCAACCATTAGCAGCAGGCGTTCGTCGCGGGGCTTCTCGCCAAGCGTGCGCAACTGCGCGACCTGCTCGCGCGCATAGTTCCACAGGCGAGCGCGCCCCTCGCTTGTTAGACGCAGATGTACCACATAAAACTTGCCCTGCGCCCGCAGCGTCTCCGCCGCGCGCTCCTCGACCCAGACCTTCACGATGTGTTGCTCGGTCAGCACCACTGGCAGGGTTCGGACAACTTCCTCAATCGGCACGCGTTTGAAGTTCTGCTGGTCTTCCGCGCCGAATTCGGGCCGCTCGAAGCCGACCTCACGCAGCTGTTCCACCACTTTCGGCACTTCGTGCGTGATGATAATTTTCCAGCGTCGTTCTTCCATCTCGCGGGCAGGGAAGCCGAACACTGTGAACTGCGAGGGGGCGAGCTTACTCAGCTGCATTCGACTCGCCTGAAAGTAGCCGACGCCAATGTTGCCCAGATAGAGCAGGAGCAACACCCCCACGACGATGAGCGCGATTCGCACTGTGGACCGCTGCCCTGTGCGCATAGCAATCAAAAGTATACCCTGCTGGCTTCTAACGGGTCGACGCTTCGGAGTATCTCAACTTTTCCCCCGCACGGTCTCGTCCAGCCACTGACGAATTGCTTCGAGCGCGGCAGGGTTGATGGTTTCTTCAATCTCGGCGTACTCGGTGATTAGCCCCGTGCGCGCCTTCTGGAACAGGTGGTTTAGCCCTGGCATACGCCGTATCGTGACCCGCTTGTTGCCCCCTTCGCGCAGGGCGCGCTCGATGGCGGGCAGGTTCTGATCGGGATCCACCTGCAAGTCCAGTTCGCCGTTCAGCGCAAGCATGGGACAGCGCACCTTGCGCAGGTACTGTGCGGGGTCTAACTGGATGAAGGTGCGGAACCATGGGCTAACATAGTTTTTCGCCTGGGCGCGCAGGGCGTTTTTCTGCGCGTCGGGGAGTTGCGACGCGCCCGCGCCGAGCGACTGGACAATCGCCTCATAAATCGCCTGCTGCGCCTTCTCGTCGTCCTTCTCACGCTTGAGGATTTCGAACACGCGCTGTTGCAGGGCGCGGTTGCGCTCGATGAGCGGCTCGGCGAGGTTCGATTTGCGGGCGATGAGTTCTGCCTGCCGATAGAGAATCTGCTCGCCCGTCACGCCAGAACCTGCGAGCATAATCAAAAACGCTACATCGCGCGGGGCTTTGGACGCGGCGATTGCGCCCACAATCGCTCCTTCGCTGTGACCCAGAATGCCAATCCGCTTGCGGTCAATCTCCTTGCGCGTTTTGAGGTAGTTCACGGCGGTGAGCGCGTCCTCGGCGAAGTCGAGTGTGGTGGCGCGGCTCATGTCGCCCCCCGAACCGCCCACGCCGCGGTCGTCCATCCGCAAGGTTGCGTAGCCCGCGCGGGTCAGATAATCAGCAATCACTAGGAACGGCTTATGCCCGAAAATCTCCTCGTCGCGGTTCTGCGCGCCCGATCCCGTGAAAAACACAATCGCAGGGAACGGCGGCTTGCCTTCAGGCAGGGTAAGCGTCCCCGCCAGTTCGATTTTCGCCTTGCGGTTGGGCACGCGCACTTCCTCGACTTTATAGGGGAAGGGGGGCTTTGGTTCCTGCGGGCGTTTGGGCTTGGGCGGCTCGCCGCGCGTGAGCGTCAGTTTGAACTCACCGCCGCCCTGTTTCCATAACCCCTCGAGGCGCTTGCCATCCTCGCTGAGCGTCCCGACAAACTCGCCCTGCACCGCATCGGACTTGAGCGTGATCTGTCTGCCCTCGATCTGCACGGAGCTGACGGGGATGCCCTGCGCGCCCTGATCGGGGCTGTCGATGGCGGCAGTCCATGCGCCGTCCGCGCTGCGACTGAGCCGAAACACGAGGCGCAACCGCTGCCCCGCCGCTTCCAGCACGCCTGACCAGACGCCCTCGAAACCTTCCTGACACCTCACTCCTCGCCTCCTGTCCAGTAGTTCGGCGGTTCACGAGTGATAGAGACGCTATGCGGATGGCTCTCGCGCAGCCCGGAGTTCGTGACGCGAATGAAGCGAGCTTTCTCGCGCAGCTCCTGCAGGTTCCGTGCGCCGATATAGCCCATGCCAGAGCGCAGACCGCCTACCAGCTGATGAATAGTTTCCGACAGCGGTCCGCGATAGGGCACGCGCCCTTCCACCCCTTCTGGCACAATCTTGCGCGGGTCGGTCTGATAGTAGCGGTCGCTGGAGCCTTGCCGCATCGCTGCCACGGAACCCATACCGCGATAGACCTTGTAGGCGCGATTGCGGAAGATTTCGATCTCGCCCGGCGACTCCTCGCAGCCCGCGAGCAGGTTGCCCAGCATCACTGCGCTCGCGCCCGCCGCCAACGCCTTTACGATGTCGCCCGAGTAGCGAATCCCGCCGTCGGCGATGATAGGCACATTGAGCTTTTGCGCTTCGGCGGCGCACTCCATAATGGCGTAGAGCTGCGGCACGCCGACGCCCGACACAACGCGCGTGGTGCAGATGGAGCCTGCGCCGAGTCCCACGCGAATTGCATCTGCGCCTGCCTCCACGAGCGCACGCACACCTTCGCGAGTCGCCACATTCCCGCCAATCACCAGCATCTCTGGCAAGGCGCGCTTAATCATCCGCACAGCGTTCAGCACCCCTGCCGAGTGCCCGTGCGCCGAGTCCACGACGATAAAGTCCACGCCAGCGTCGGCTAAGGCGCGCGCCCGCTCGACAGGCTCGCGCATGGGTCCCGCTGCAGCGCCCACCACCAGCCGTCCGCGCGAATCTTTGGTCGCGTTCGGATGCTGACGAATCTTGAGCAGGTCTTTGATGGTAATCAGCCCGCGCAGCTTGCCCTGCTCGTCCACGATGGGCAGTTTCTCGATTTTGTGGCGCTGCAGAATCTGCTCGGCTTCCTCAAGGTTCGTGCCGACGGGAGCGGTAATCAGGTTCTCGGAGGTCATCACCTCGCGAATCGGGCGGTCGAAGTTTGTCTCGAAGCGAATGTCGCGGTTGGTCAGGATGCCCACCAGATAGCCCTCGGCGTCGGTGATGGGTACGCCGGAGATGTGATACCGTTCCATGAGCGTCAGGGCATCGCGCACCGTGTGGTTCGGCGAGAGGTAAATCGGATCCCAGATAACGCCGTGCTCGCTGCGTTTGACGCGATCGACTTCCAGCGCCTGCTTCTCGATAGGCATGTTGCGGTGAATCACCCCCACGCCCCCCTCCCGCGCCAGCGCAATCGCCATCCGCGACTCCGTCACGGTGTCCATCGGGGAACTTACAATCGGAATACGCAGGCGAATATCCCCAACCAGCGTCGTACTCACATCCACCTGATCAGGCAACACTTCCGAGTGGTTCGGCAAGAGCAACACATCGTCAAAGCTGAGCGCCTCGGTCAACTCGTGCATGCAAAACGCCTCCAGTGGCTAATTGTACCTCCCGCAATGATTATAGGCGCAAAGTGATGTATAATCGTGTGGGAAGGAGTCAACCATGAGGCGAACAGTCGCGCTTGGGCTTGTGTTTCTCACCATTGCCTGCATGGGTAGCACGCAGCCCTCCACTGCATGGCAAGCAGAGTGGATGGTGGGAACTGTCTTTTATGGTCGGAGTGAGCTGTTTTTGGAAAGGTCGGGCGGCTTTTACACTGCCGACGATTTCGGACTCAAGTTCTGGAACGCTGAGGGACAGCTCCAATTCGCAATCAGTCCTCGGTCGCTCTATGGTACTTCGGTCTATGGCTTCTCTCCTTCAGGTCAGCTGTGGGCAGAAGCTGACAGTTTTTACGACTCGGCAGGTAACCTGCAGACTCGCCTGCGCCTTGGCGAACGGCTGCGCACCTTAGAGGAGCATCCGCTGCCCGTCTCCAGTTTCAGCAGGGGGCAGCTGGCACTGAGCGACGACGGAATCTGGGTCGCGTTCGCGTACCGCGCCTGGTCGGGCGAGACGACGCTACTTGTTGGGCGTCGCGCCAATGGAACCTTCCAGCTTACCTGCACTGTGCCTCTGCCTGAGTTCCCGCTCGTGGCGAGGATAGCACCAGCAGGGCGGTTCTGGATCGGCGCAAGTTCCCAAACGCTAATGCGCGTCGATCTGCAAACGGGCGCGCTGCAGCTGCAGGAGTATAACAGCCGAGATACTAGCCTGATTGCTATGTCCCCTCGAGGAGAATATATCGCGCATAAGGACATCAACCATGTGTTGCGTGTGTGGCGTACCGACGACGCAGCGCCGATTCTGGAGATCGAGCTGCCTGATGGTTTCCGAATCCTTCGAATTGCGGTGAGTGAAACTTATCTGGTGGCAGTGACCGAGTTGCGCCTGCGCGTCTGGCGTTTGGACGACGGCGCGCTCGTCGTCAATCAGATGCTCCCGTATTGCTGGCTTTCCAGTGTGGGGGTGAGCGACGATTGCGTAATGCTAATATGCCCCGAACGGTTTGTGGAGTTCCAGATGCCCAGCTTGCAAGTGCGGGAGCTGCCGTATGTGCCCTTTATCCCGTTTTCGGTCAGCGTGGCGTCGCAGGGTGGTTTGATGGTCGCCTGTCTGGACAACTCGACCAATTACAATCGGGTCATTGAGCTGCGGCGTTTGAGCGACGGCGCGCTGGTAGACTATCCTGTGCCCACGACGGGCGTGACCCACGCCGCGATTTCGCCGCATGGACGCTGGCTGACGCTGCAGGAGGGATCTGCCACGCTGCGCGTGTATGATGTGCTGACAGGGTCGCCCCTGTTTCATACTCGCGTTCACGAATCGCTCGATTGGCGTATTTTCAACTTTTCAGTGGACAATCGCTACCTGCTCAGCGGTTTGCGGCAACTGCGCGCCTTCCGAACGGCTCCGTGGAGCTTGCAGTGTGTAATTGATCTGAGTCCATATGCCGAGCGGCGCATTCCCTACGCCCTCGTGCCCTATACCGACTGGCTGTGGGAATGCGACAATGACGGGCTGTATCAATGGAATCTGGCGACGGGGCAGCTGATGCGCGTTCTCCCCTTCGACGAGGCAGTACAGGAAGCGGGTAAGACCGACTTCGTGGTCACCGCCGACGGGCGGCTGGGCGTCGTGGCGCTGGGCAATCAGATTGCCGCGTATGATCTGCTGCAGGGCAGCTTACGGTGGCTGACCTCGATTGAGCCACGCTACACCGAGAAGCTGCTGCTGGATCCCTACGAGCGTTGGGTGCTGGCAGAAGTCCGAAACGGTGTACTGGTGGTGCGGCTGGCGGACGGAGCAGTTCTAAACAGGGTTCACCTCGAGGGGCGATTTCCGAGGTTGTGGGGGATTCGTGATGAACCGCCCGGAATGGTAGTGCAGCAGGATACCGTGGTGGCGCTATACCGCTTGCCCGACTCGCGCCGACAGGGCGACGCCAATCTGGATGGTTGCGTGAATGAGGCGGATCTGCTGGAGGTGCTGTTCGCGTTCGGCGATAGGGGGCCTGCTCGCGTGGATGTGAACGCCGACGGGCGCATCGACGACGCAGACCTGTTGCTGGTGTTGTTCAATTTCGGGGAGGGCTGCCCATGAGGATGCGATTGCCGACCGGTTTGTGGCTTGCTGCGCTGCTTCTCAGCGGCGGGGCGCAGACGAATCTCCCGCGCATCTGGCTCGCGGGCGGCAGCGTCGACTATATCACGCAGATTGCGCTTACGCCCGACGGGCGCTATCTGGTAAGCAGCGATCACAGCGGCTTTGTGCGTCTCTGGCGAGTGGAGGATCGTCAGCTCATCTGGACGCGCCACTTTACAGGCGGGATTGACCGCTCCATCCTGCATGCGGATGCGGTACGCGTTTCGCCCGATGGACAGTGGATTACCTGCACGCTCACTAATCGCTCGTATACCATCTTCCAAGCCTCTGGGTTCGTGCTGCGCCTCACAGACGGCGCGATTACGCCAGTGAATCTGGGTGGCGCAATCCGCTTCGATTTCCATCCCGAGGGGCAACTGCTGGCTTACTCTGATCGCGTGCGCCTGCGCATCATTCGTCTGTCGGATGGGGCGCCGCTTTTCGAGGCGTCCCATCCCTTTGGGTTGGGGCAAGGTGATCTCGTGTTTGTGCCCCAGACAGACTTTGTCTGCCTGCTGGGCTGGAGCGAGGTGCAGCGCGCCACACTGTTGCGCGTCTGGAACTGGCGCACAGGCGCCGTCGTCCACGAAAGCAGCTTCCCCCGCGTCACCCCCGGTCGTCTCGCCGTCACAGCGGACGGACGCTACCTCGCGACGAGCCTGAGCGACGATTTGGGCGGCTGCTATCTTGCCGTTGAGGCAGTGGTTTTCGAGCCGCGCAATCAGTGGCGCGTTACTGCTCATCTCAGTTACGATCGAACCCACACTCGTCTGTTTATGGGCTGCTTGCCGGAGTATCCCGCCTTTCCTCCCGTGGCGTTCTCGCCCGATGGCAGCCTGCTGGCAGTGGGCGGGGCGGCTATTAGCCTGTGGGACACGCGCACATGGACTAATCGGCGTTCCATCGTCTCGCCAGATGGTTATGCCCTTTCACTCTGCTTTCGCGACACAGCGACTCTGTTCGCGGGCTATGCCAATGGACGTCTGCTCCTGTGGCGGTTGGAGCGCGACCCCCTGCCAGTGCTGCGCAAGCGGCTGGGGAACCTTGTATTCAGTGCAGCGGTTTCAGCAGATGGTCAAATCGGCGTGCTGTGCGATTTGGACGGAAGCCTAGAGGTCTGGCACCTGATGCAGGGACGCCGCCTGTGGATTCACTGGGTGCCTCAGAACCTGCCGCGCACAGTAACAATTACTCGGCAGGGTGACCGCGTGGCGCACGCGGTCGCCGACGGCATCGTAATCCGCGATGCACTGACGGGCGAAGCGCGTCAGGTCATACCGATCGATGGCGCGCCGCTCAGCTTCAACGCCGAGGGCGATTACTTGTTGATTGCCCAATCGGAAGGTTTCGGTAGCCGAATCCTGGCGTGGAATCTGCTCCAAAATCGTCTCGAACGCACGATCCCTCATGGAAGCTGGCCGCTGAATGTACGCCTTTCCGCCGATGGGCAGTACCTGATGCTCCAGGACAACATCACAGTTACCCTCTTGAACTGGCGCACGGGCGAAATGCAGCAGCAGGATGCGGGTATCGCTCGCGGGGGCTTCGAACTCACGCCCGATCATAACTATCTGGTTCAAGGCGGGCTTACTTTCGCTTCGCTGCGTGACGACCGCTTCTGGCGCATCGGGCGCGCGCCGTTGGGGGCAGGTGCAGCACTCTCGGAGCAGCAGTGGGCAGTGTTCAACTACCACCCGCGTGCTCTGGGCGAGGCAGTGGGCGCATGTGACCTCAACGATTTGCGCCTGCGCTGGTGGGAGCGTGTGCCCAAGAACTCTTACATCGTCTTTACCCCTGACGGACGCCGCGCCTTTATCGCCAGTTGGAACGCCGTGGGCTATGTAGACCTCACTGCGCAGCACTTTCCAGAACCCATCAGCGCTCTTACCATTCCCGTAAAGCAGGTTGAAACGCTTCCCAACGAGGAACTCTGTCTGGCAAGTGCGTCCAACTCTTACGGCACCGACCTCGCCACAATAAACTTGCGTACAGGACAGGTTCTACAGTTCCGTGAGCACGAACAAATCCTGGCTATCATCACAACGGGAACCACCACAAATCGCTTCGGCTTCGTTGCCCACGGAGAATCGGTGCAGGTCTGGCCGCTGTTCTGTTTGTTCCCTGAATACACTTACTATGCCACCTCTCGCTCATTGCCCCGACGCGCCTGGTTCACCGCCCACGATCGCTACCTGCTGGTGGAATCGGAGGGCATCCTCGAAGTCTGGGATACTCAGCTCCAGGTGCGCACGCAGTCGCGCTCTTCACGCGCGAGTTTTACCCCCCGTTCTGGCGAGTGGCTGATTACCACTGCCTCCGCAATCGCCCTGCGTCGGATGCCTCGCGGCGAACTGATTCGTTATCTGTACCCGACCATGGGCTACTCCCTTGCCCTGGCGCCCAGTGGGCGATTCCTAATTGTTCTGGACTCTCCAGACCTGAGCGTGATTCGCTTAGACCTTTTCCCTGAGCGTGTCGCGTGGCGATGGACTAACCCTGTGCTGTACCTGTGCCAGATAGAACCACAAGAGCGGTACTTTATCGGCATCTCCCGGTTCCAACCGATGGAAGCTGCCCTCTACCGCACCTCGGACGGCGCCCGCTTGTTCACTTTCCCGTATACCGAGCGACGCTTCCCCGTAGAACTGGCGATCTCACCCGACGGCGATCTGGTGGCGGCGCTTTACAGCGATGGAGTCATAGAGTTTTACGACCCATTCACCTTCCAGCGCGTTGCGGACTATCGGGACGAAGTAGGGACTCCGCTTAGCAGCGCTCTGCAGTTCACACGGGACGGACGCCACCTTCTGTTCGGACGCCACGACGGCAGTGTGTTGCTAATCCCAAACCCGCGCTTCTATCTGCCAGGCGATGTCGATGGCGACGGCTGCATCGGCGACACTGACCTGCTGCGCGTGCTGCTTCGGTTCGGCGACGCTTTTATCCATCTGCCAGAAGACATTACTCAGGACGGGCAGGTAGACGACGCAGACCTGATTGCAGTGCTGTTGCGGTTTGGGCAGGGTTGTGCCCAGTAAGACGCCTTTCAGCTCTCAAGCGCGGTGCAGCTACCGCGCCCCGAACGCGAAAAGCACCTGTAGCAAGTCCGCGTCGTCCACGACTCCGTCCTGATTCACATCGGCGGGGTGGTTGCAGCGTTGGGTTCCGAACGCGAACAGTACGCTCAGCAAATCGGCGTCGTCCACGACTCCGTCCTGATTCACATCGGCGGGGTGATAATCACTGAGGATTAGTAAGTAATCGAAAGTCGCCGCGGGCGCAGGGGTTCCCGTTCCACCCGCCGTATCCACATATAGCCCGACCTGCCCGCCGTTGTTCGCAACCGCCTGCAGCGACGGGAAATCGCTGAGCAGGCGCGGCGAGCCGCTCAGCTCGCGCCAGTGCGCGCCGTCTTCGCGGTCATAGAAAAAGCGCACACGCCCCGTGTCGGGTTCATAGCGGATGAGCAGGCGCGCTGTGTCGCCACCGCTGGGGTTCCAAGCGACCCCACTTAGCCCCGCCCACTGATACACGCCGTTTTGCTCATGCCCGCCGCTGACAGAGAGCCAGTTGTTATTATCGGGTAAGTAGACCAGATGAAGGTTGAAATAGTTATCGGCGTCGCGCAGCACCACGATGCCCGCCTGCAGATACGCGCTGGAGAGACCATTTCGCTGCAGGCGCACGCGCGTCTCGATGCTCCATGCACCCCGCAGCGCAGGCACAGAGAGACTTGGCAGGTTGCGGATGTTGTTCAGGTTCTGATAGAGCGTGCCTGCCTGCGCTGTGATGACCAGCGCGTCGCCGGTGAACTGCACGCGCGAAGCGTCCTGCGAGTTGAAGGGGCTGTTGCGCGGAACCTGCCAGCTCCAGTTAAGTTGCGCGTCGAAGTTGCCGCGGAAGTCGTCGAACTGGGGCTGGCTGCGGGCAGGCGCCAACAAGAACAGCGCTGCTGTGACGAACAGGAGTAATCTACTCATCAAACGGTGATTATTGCTTTTTGTCTTCATCGCCAGCTCCTCTCCCACGCCGTGGGCAGGCGGGTAAGCTAATAGGGGCGCTGCGTTGGAGTGCGGCGGCGCTATGTGAGTCTGCTTGTTAGCCCTCACCCCCAGCCCCTCTCCCACGGCGTGGGCAGGCGGGTAAGCTAATAGGGACGCTGCGTTGGGGTGCGGCGGCGCTATGTGAGTCTGCTTGTTTGCCCTCACCCCCAGCCCCTCTCCCACGGCGTGGGAGAGGGGTGTCGTAAGCGCGCGCCGCGTCGCCTGCTCCCCCTCTCCCGCACCGCGGGAGAGGGGGCATGGGGTGAGGGCGGAGGAAAAGGACGAAAATGCAACACATGACCTCACACCTAAGACAAGCTGTTTTAGAACCAACCAGCCTTTCATCTTACAACCCCATATACTCGAAACGGCTAATAATGACCTCCACTTCACGTCCGTCGGTGGGCGGCTGTCCGTCGAACAGCCACAGGTTCATGCGCGGGTTCTCGTCTCCAGGTGGGGGCACGAAACTGCCAGTGTAGGTCCACTCGGCGACAATCGCGCTCGCGCTGGACGGCTCAGGACGATGCCCCCGCACGCTCCTAAAGTAAATCCGCCCCGGCTCCCAGCGAAAGAAATGAACCGACTGACGGATGTTTGCGGGCCACTGGAAAGTGTGCTGCGGATGCCCCGGATCGTGCGGGCGGATGGTGTAGTAGCCGTTCGGGCCCGTCGGTCCCTGAAACCGGGCGAACTCGATGTCGATCTCGCGGAAGCCGTGCTGGGGCGTGTCGCTCCAGGTGAACAGCCCCAGCACCACCCGCGGGTCAAGGTGATGCACTTCGCTGTCCAGATAGAACCGATAGGTTCCATAGCCGAGCGAGCGCGTGCACATGACCTCTGCGCACTCCCAGCGGTTGCCGTTGCGCGTGATTTTCAGGTGGAGCCTGCCCCGCGCGTCGACCCAGACATTGCAGTCGGCGTCCGAGAACCGGTTCGGTCCTGGTCCGACAGGCGTCGTGTGGCGTTTGACGCGCCAGGTGTAGCCTGAGAACTGAATCGTGCGTGTGTATTGCATGGTTTTATCGGATGTTCGGGTCGTTGGCGTTCGGGTCGTCGCCGCCGAGTTGCCAGTTCCACGGGATTTTGATTGCGCCGCGGCGCATGGCTTTCACATGCCCGTCCGCCCAGACCAGCACGGCGACCTTGCCGCCGTGGCGGTAGCGCACTTGGAACGCGGCGTTCAGGTTCGCGCCTAAGCCGTTGAAGTCGCGGTCAATGCGATCCCACTCGGCGTCGGTGCGTGCAGGCTGACCACCCCAGCCGTTGATTAGTCCGGGCGTCCACCAGAAGAGCGCGCCGCAGTTGCCTGCCCACTCTTGGTTCTGTGTGCCGTCGCCGTACACAATCGTCTCGGCGGGGTGGGTCATCATCGCGAGGCTGGCAGGTAAGCACGGCGTCAGGTTGCTCGAGCAGCGCCAGACGGTGGTGTTCGCGCTCTGCATGATGCCACTGCCCCCGACGCGCTCGCTCATGCTGTAGGCAAGCGCACTGCGGTAGGTTGCGGATGGGCAGCTGCGCACTTGGGGCGCGGGGCGTTGCCCGTTCGCGCCGTCCGCATAGGTCTCGAACTTGCCTTCGCCCATGTACGGCGAAATCAGGAAGTGCCAGATAATCTCGCGTCCCAAGGTGCTGAAGGCGTTCAGGTAGCCAATCGGGAAGGTCTCGTCATAGTCTTGGATATACATGTTCGTCGCCAGCCCGACCTGACGCGCGTTGGAAGCGCACTGGGTCTGGCGGGCTTTCTCACGCGCCTGCGCAAACACAGGGAACAGAATCGCCGCTAAGATGGCGATAATCGCTATCACGACCAACAGTTCAATCAGTGTAAAGCCATAGCTGCGCTTCATGATACACCTCCGTCGGTATTCGTGGCTTGGACAGTCTTGTCCAAGCATACTCGCACTGTGGCTTGGACATTCTTGTCCAAGCAGGCTCGTCGTCGGGACGCCGACGCTACGCTTTGCACGGATAGGATTGTCCGTGCTACGATAGGTTCACCCCTCTCCCCCTTCGTGGGAGAGGGGCAGGGTTTGATGGCTCAGCTGCAGCCATTGCCGAACGCGAATAGCACGCTCAGCAAGTCCGCATCGTCCACGATGCCGTCGCTGTTGATATCCTCGTCTTGGCAGTCGCCCGCGTTGCCGAAGGCAAACAGCACAGCAAGCAGGTCTGCGTCGTCCACACAGCCGTCGGCGTTCACATCGCCCAACGGCGCAACGGGGATGTTCGTCTCGAAGTAGTCGAACTCGAACGGTATCTGGTTGCCGCAGCCGCAGGCGTTGTCCGTGTAGACGCCGAGTCGCACGCCTGCGCTATTCAGCAGGTTGACGATGTGGTTATAGAAGTAGTCGCCAAAACCGCCCTGCACATAGTACGCGCCGTTGAAGCCATCGTAGTCCACCCAGCCGTCCGTGCCTGAGTGGCGGAACTGCAGCCGAATGGCGTTGGGATTGCCAGACACATGCTCAATCCGCACGCCCATCCAGTCGCTGTCGGGCGTCCAAGCGTTTGTGACTCGCTCGCCCCAGCGGAATTGTTCAGAACCAGTTTCAGTGGGTTCCTCGGCGTTGGTAGAGCCGTACACGGTGGTCGGGTCGCCAATAAACGGCGGGGTGCGGGTAATCAGCACTTGGAAGTAGCGCGTGGCGTCGGTGGCAATCACCAATCCCGCCTGAGTGAAGTAGGCAGCAGGCACTTGGCTCCAGTCGGTGCGGAACACCACTTCAATATACCAATCGGTAGGCACGGGTCCGACCACGCGCAAGGTGGGCACATTCTTGTGGTTGTTGTACGCCTCGAACATGCCGCCGTCGCGCGTTTCTATCGTCATCGAGCTGCTGCTGAACGAGACGGCATTGTCAAACAGGGTACACAGTGGGTCGTTGCTGGGCAGTTTCCAGCTCCAGCCCAGGCTGAAACCGCCGTTGAAGTCGTCGCGATAAGGCTGCACATACGCTGTGCTTGTCAGCGCAATCGCTGTGAATAGGGAAACGAGTGTCCGCTTCATAGTCTTGAACCTCCTTCGGTAAGAATGGTCGCGTGCGGGTCTGGAACGGCGGCGAGGACGTTCGCCAGCGCCACCGAGCGTCGCACGACCAGTGCGCCGGGAATGAGCATGCGTTGGGGGCGTGCGTCGCCCGTCTCCAGCTGGTGGAGCAGTATCTGCGCCGCGAGGTAGCCCACCTGATAGCGGTCATGCTGCACAGTGGTCAGCGCGATGCCCATCCGTCGCGCCCAGTAGGAGTCGTCGAAACCCGCGACCGAAATTGCATCGGGCACAGGAATCTCCAGATCGCGGCACTTCTGGATGAAACCGATCGCCATCTCGTCGTTGGCGCAGAGGACGACACTTGGCAGCTCGTCTTGGCGCAGGAGCTGCGCCGCCGCAGAAGCCCCCGTCTCGGAGCCGTAGTCGCCCTGCAGCATCCACTCCTCGCGGATGGGGATTCCGTGCTGCGCCATCACGCGCCGAAACGCCCGCTCGCGCTGGTGCGCGCTCCAGTGCAGCGGATGCCCCTTGACGAACCCAATCGCGCGGTGCCCCTGCTGGATGACCCATTCCACCATGCTTGCCATCGCTGCGTCGTTGTCGATATCGACCTGCGAAAGGAGGTACTCATCCGGCAGCGTGCTTCCGACGGCGACCACGGGCAGCGTGGAGTAGTGGCGCCACTCCAGCAGGGACGACCCCATCACGGGCGCAATCAGGATTGCGCCATCGATGGAACCGTTATCGATGCGTCGCCAAACGGCAGCGGGATCGTTCGTGCGCGGGGTAATCAGGCGGATGTCGTAATCGCGCGGCTCGAGGTACGCCAATACGCCGTCCAGCACATCGTGGGCGTACACATTGTGGGTGAGACGGGCGTGCTGCGGATCCAGCACAACGGCGATGGTGGCGGTGCGGCGGCGGGCTAAGCTACGCGCCACTGAGTTCGCCCGATAGCCAAGTTCATGCGCCGCGTTCAGCACGCGCTGCGCCATATCCTCACGGTACAGATGGCTGCGCCCTTGCAGGATATTCGACGCCGTCGTAATCGAGCATCCTGCGCGTTCTGCCACATCGCGGAGCGTCGGTTTGCCTCGCATCATTCCAGACTCCGTCGCCTGCTGTAGAAACGCTTCTAAAAACATCCCTGTTTGATGCTTGGATTGACCCTCACTGGCTATAAAAGCGTTTCCAAGCGACTCTATTATAGCACAGATTTCGTCGAAATGTCAAGGGGGTATGAGGGTGTTCGAAAAATCGGGGGGCGTCAGTGTTTGAGATGCCTCGCTCCGCTCGGCATGACAAGGGGCACTCAGAGCACAACCCCTGTCATTCCGAGCCGCAGGCGAGGAATCTCTACCAACCCGAAGCGTTTTTAGAACACCCTCAGGGGGGTATACTTTCCCTCGATGCAGGCGTTGAAGGAGTGGGCGCTGGGGCTGATTCAGCAGTATGGTTTGGCGGGGCTGTTCGGCGTGGCGTTTATCGAGTCGTCGTTCTTCCCAGTGCCGCCCGATGTGTTGGTGATTGCGCTGTTGCTTGCGCCCGACGCGCCGTCGCCGCTGTGGGTCGCTCTCGTCTGTACAGTCGGCAGCGTGCTGGGCGCAGGGTTCGGCTGGATTGTCGGCGCATATGGGGGCTACCCGCTCTTGCATCGGATGTTCAAAGAGGAGAAGGTGCAGGCGGTGGAGCGTCTTTACAATCGCTATGGGGTCTACACCATCCTCATCGCGGCGTTCACGCCCATCCCCTACAAAGTGTTCACGATAGCCAGCGGCGTGTTTCGGTTCAATCTGCCCCTGATGATGGGCGCGAGCATCATCGGGCGCGGGGCGCGCTTCTTCGCCGTGGCGTACTTAGTTCACTGGTTCGGCGACGCCGTGTTGAAACAGTTCGATCGCGCGCTACTGCTCGGCACGGCGATAGCGGTATTGGCGGCGGGCGGGTACATCTACTATCGCACGCGCTACAGCAAGGTGAAGTGCATCGCGCGCCAGCCTGTTCAGAACGAGTCGACGGGCGAGTAGCAGGCGGGGCGCGTCGGGTAGCGTTCGCGCAGGTGGGGTGGTATCGTGACGCTTTCGGGCGCAGGCAATCCGAACAGCAGCGCAAGCGCGCCTGCCTGACCCAGCGCGGCGAGATTCTCGGGCGCAGGCGCACTCAGAGGCTCCAGCGCGTCATAGAGGCTCTCCCAGCAACACACCCGTACCATCGCGCTGCCCTGACCGAGCCACTGCACATCAGGCAGCATGGGGCGTACGAGCTGCTGTATGTCGGTTTCGGGCAGGTAAATCTCCAGCGACGCGCCCGCCATATGCGCGGTTTGACTCGCAAAGCCAATCAGGGCGCGTCGTGTGTCCGTGTCACCTGACGCACTCCCCAGCTCCGCGAGGCTAATGGCGCGCACAACACGGTTGCCCTGCGAGTCGGTCGCATAATGGGTCTCCAACGCGACATAGCCGCGCGCCGTGCCACTGGAGTCTTCAGCCAGGTAGAACTTACTGCGCCACTTGGGGTCGTCCCAGCGCGTCCAGATGCGCCAGTAGGCATCGTCGCGCTGCGCGCTCAGTGGATGGTCCGAGTAAAACGCCTCGTACCAGCGTTGGATGAAGGGCAAATCGTCAGGCTCAGCAACACGGAACCGCCAGCCCGCGAGGTCGGTAAGCGCAGGCGTCGCCTCGTAGAGGGGTAACGGCAGTCGCTCCCAGCCGTGTCGCCCGTAGAAGTCGTGAATGCCCGTGAACAGCAAGCCGAAGGCAAATTCTTCGGCGTCCATCACGGCGTGCAGATCCTGCAACAGGTGCGAGGCGAAGCCGCGCCCGCGATATTCAGGCAGCGTGGCGACATTCGCAATCCCCGCCATCCACAGCGTCTGTCCGTTTCTAAGGCGCACAGGGCGTCGCACCATTTGCATCGCCGCGACGAGCCTGTCGCCCACTTCGCAGACGCGCGTGTAGTGCGGTTGCCACAGCGGGTCACGAAAGTAGCGCTCGAAGTAGTCGTGGCTGGGCGAGAAGACCCGCGCCCAGAGGTCTAAGCACTCCGCCTGTTCCTCCGGGTGCAACGCACGAAAGACGGGGTTCATTCCTCTTCCGGCTCTTCGTCGAGGTCGACATCAAACAGGTCGTCGCCCTCGCCCACGAGGCGTTTGCGGTCGCGTTTCTCCAGCTCCTCGATGCTGACCTCGCCTTCCACAAATGCGGCGTCCTCATCGCGAGCGAGGATTTTCTCTTCCTCATCCTCGTCCAGCGAAGCCGGCAGCCAGTGTTGTGGGTTAACCTTGCGACAGTCGTCGCACACAAAGCGGATGTTGACCGTGCTGTACCATGCGGGCACTTTGTCCAGCGGTTTTTCGCACTCGGCGCACTTAATCATCGGGTCGTCGCCTCCTGTCGGCTGGCTTTGGCGGCTTGTTTCGCCTTCTGCTCTTCCAGATCGCGCAGATGCTGCTTATGCGACAGCACGCCGTTAATCAGCATGATTACTGCCGCAATCAGGTAGAGCCACGCGAGGCGCGGGTCGATATCCTGTCCTGGGTCGGCAATCGCCGTGTTGCCCCGCGCGAAACCAATCATGCTGATGATGAACAGGATCAGCGCAATCCAGAAGTCGGTCTTCTTCCACCAGCCCATACAAGAGATATTGTACCCTGCAGAGGTATACTTGAGAGATGACTCAGGTACAGTCCTTTCGGATGGTGTTGCGCACGCGGATGGGCAAAGACGGCGTTCTGGAGATACACACGCCTACACCGTTTGCTGAGGGTGAAGTCGAAGTGGAGTTGTATGTGCGCCCCGTAGCAATGACATCTGGATTGCCGCAACCGTCTTATCTTACCAGTTGCCTTTGGCAACGCACGATAAGCATTTTGAGCGAATTCTCGGTCTCACCGTTGTGAAGTAGTAGCATTATGAAAAAGACTGAAGAGCCTACCCACTGGCTGATGCAGCCTGCCCCTGATCGGGATGTCGTGATTTCGGGGCGGGTGCGGTTGGCGCGGAATCTGGTTCACTATCCGTTTCCGCATCGGGCGAGCGAGGTGCAGCTTCAGGCGATTGCGCAGACGCTCCGAGATGCGCTGCGCGAGGCAGGATTGCGCCGCGAGTTCGAGCTGAGTCGCCTGAGCCTGCAGGAGCGGGCGCGTCTGGTGGGCGCGCGGGTGATTAGCCCTGCGCTCCTGCCCGAGCTGCCCCACCGCTGGGCGTTGATGGACGAAACGGGGGGCGTGGTTGCTGTAATCAACGAAGAGGACCATCTGCGCCTGCAGATTACCTGCGCAGGCTGGCAGCCCCAGGTGCTTTCGGAAAGCCTGCTGGAGTGGGAGCGCGCGCTGAACCGTATGCCCCTGATTTGGGCGCGCTCGCCGAAGCTGGGCTACCTCACAGCGTCGCCAATCAATCTCGGCTCAGGGCTACGGCTGGGGCTGCTGATGCACCTGATGGGCTTACAGCGGGCGCGACAGATTACGCGCTGGCTGGAGGCGTTGCAGGCGCTCGGCTGCCACACCCGCGGACTGTACGGCGAGGGGAGCCTCGCATTCGAGGGCTATGTGCAGATTTCGCTGCTGGGCAAGCGTGACCCGCTCGATGAGCTGCTCGCACGCCTTCGGGGCACTCTGCGCACACTCATCGACGCCGAACGCGAAGCGCGGGTCGCTATCCGACGCGACGCGCTCGAAGAAGAGTGGAACGAACTGCAAGCCACGCTGCGCCACTCGGAAAGCCTCTCGCTGGGCACGACGCTACGCGCCTTAGCGGTGTACCGCATGCGCGCGATGCTGGACTATCACGACGCGCAGCGCGACTTCGCCGATGCGTTGCTCTTCGAAGCCGCCGTGTACCCCCCGCCAGAACCCGAGCACGCTGCTCGAGAACGCGCCGCGTGGCTACGCAGTCGGCTTGGCGCCGAGGGAACCGCATAATCGTGTTTGCCCTCCTCCCCCAACCTCCCGCAAAGAATGGTAGCAAGTGCGATTCCCTCTTATCTACCCCCACAGCTCGCTCACTTTCACCTCAAACCTAGGCAGGATCTCCTCGCCCGACAGCCCATCATCATCCGAGAGCGTTCGCGCTAACCCACCTCCGCGCCACACTTCCACCACACGGCGCGTGGGATCCAGCAGCCACACCATCTGCACGCCCCCTGCCAGCCACTCGCGCACCTTTTCGTGCAGTTCCGACAGCGAGTCTTCGGGCGAGCGCACCTCCACCACGAGGTCGGGCGCAATCCGAACGAAGCCCTCGTCGAGTAGATCGAGCGAGAGGCGTTCCTTGCGAATGAACGCCGCGTCGGGGGCTAACACGCTTTCGCCCTCAGGGGTCGTTATTCGAAAGCCAGTCTCAGCGGCGTGAGTCTCGCCTAACTGATTGTGTTTGCAAAATTGATGAATTCGCGCCCCGATGTTCATCGCAATTCGTCCGTGTCCTCTGCTGGCAGGCATTTTTTCGCGTACCTCGCCGCGCCGCAGCTCCGCACGCTTGCCCATATAGGCGCGCTCGAACTCCTCTACGCTCATGCGCGTTTTCGTGGCGGTTGTCATGGCACGGAAATCATACCTCAGTTGTCCGACGGGACAGGTATACTCCATGCCATGCCGCAGGGCGCGTCAGGGAGGATCGGGCAAGCAGTGCAAGCGGGAGTGTGCCTGCTGCTCCTGAGCCTCTCCGCATGCGCGCGGTTCCCCGACACGCCCGATGTGGGCGGCGTGCGCCGAATCGTGGTGGAAGTGCAGGTCGCAGGACGAATCCGCCCCGATTATCACTACTTCATGCTGTTCAACCTCAGCAACGACCCGACGGGGCAGGCGGGACCAGTGCCTGTGATTGCGCCGCCGTGGGGCAACGGCTTCGCAGCGGGAGCGTTCACCCACTTTATGCGCTTCGACAACCAGCAACCCGCGGGGGGCTACGCGCTGTATCGCGTCGTGCCCAACACGAACCTCTCGGTGTTTCAGTACCTCGGCGCGCCGCGCTTCAGCGAGCCTGTGGGGGCGCAGTCCGACCGCCTGCGGTTTGAGATCGACCTCACGCAGTTCCTACCGAACCCGGTGGACGCCCAGCAGATGCAGTTCATCCAGCTAAACATCATTGCCACCGATCGTATTCCTATTGACCCGAACGACCCGACGCCCAAGGTGGTGGACGCGCTGGGCGACCCCGCGTTGGGCGTGGCGCAGTATCTGAACATCCGAATTGATCAGAACCGCATCCTGCGCAACGCGGACACGAACCTGGAGCCGCGCGGGGATGTGCCTGAACCTGATCTGGATATTGTCGACTGGCGGGTGGAGGTGCGCACCCTATGACTCCCTCCGAGCGCGGCTTGTCGCGCCTTGAGATTGCGCGGGGCTTGCGCTGGGCGAACTGGGACGCCGTGTTTTTCACCCTGTTCGTCGCGCTCACCTCTGGCGCGTTCCAGATTGGTCTGGCGCGCTACTTTGGGGCGAACGACCTGTGGATTGGAATCATCACCTCGGTACCCTCGCTGGCGGGCGCGTTGCAGATTCTGACCGCCTACTTAGCCGACACCGCGCCGAGCCAGAAGCGACTGGTAATCCAATACGCCTTCTACTCGCGTCTGCCGTTCATCGCAATCGCGTTTTTGCCGTTTGTGAGCGATTCTGCGCCGCGCCTGCAGCTGTTTGCTGGCTTGCTGATTCTCTCGGCGATTCTTGGCTCGTTTGCGGGACCCGCGTTTCTGGCGTGGCTGAGTGCGCTGGTGCCCCCCGACTATCGCGGGCGATATTTCGGCAGGCGGAATATGATTTTGGGCTTGGTCTCAGCGGCGTCGGCGTTGCCCCCTGCGATTTTTCTGGATCAGGCGGTGAAGTACCAGCGGTTCTCGGAGGCGGTAGCGTTCGGCGTGCTGTATGGGCTGGGCGCGCTGTTTCTGTTTTTGTCGTTGTGGGCGTTGCGCAAGATGCCAGAGCCGCCCCGCACGCCCGTCGAGCGCAAGGGGCTGCGCGGCGTGCTGGAGTTCTATCGCGAGCCGTTCCGCACGCGCAACTTCCGCATGCTGCTGGGCTTCAACACTTTTCTGGTGTGGGGGCAGATGTTCGCAGGGCAGTTCTTCACGGTCTATATGCTGGAGCAAATCAAGATGCCCTACCTGATGGTGCAGGTGTCGGGTCTCATCGCCGCGCTGTTCAGCAGCCTCGCGATGCCCCTGTGGGGCTATCTGGCGGATAAGTTCGGCAACAAGCCCCTGCTGGTGATGTCGATGTGGGGCGTGACGTTCCTGCCGTACCTATGGTTCCTAACCGACCCGGAGCGTTATGTGTGGAGCGTCGGTGTGATTTACTTTATTCAGGTGTTGGCTGGTTCGCTGTGGGCGGGTGTAGGGCTAACGCAGTTCAATTTAAATGTGGCGGTCGCGCCCCCTGAACAGCGGGCGGTGTATATGGGGGCGTTGAGCGCAATTGTGTCGCTGATGGGGGGCTTAGCAGCGTTCGCGAGCGGCGCGCTGATGGAGGCGTTGAAGCCCTATGTGCCCGACCCGACGCGCTTTTTCGTGCTGTTTGGCATGGCGTCGCTGTTTCGGCTATTCGCGCTGCCGTGGCTGCGGGGCATTCGCGAGCCGGACGAGCGGTCCACGCGCTATGTGCTGTCGCAGCTGCGGGCATCGGCGCGTCCGCGCGGGTGGCGGGCGATGCGGCAACTGCGTGGGCAGGCGGATGTCGCCACGCGCCTGAACGCTGTGCGCACCTTAGTCGAAGAGAAGACCCCGCTGGCAGTAGAGGAGCTAATTACCGCGCTGCGCGACCCGATTCCCGAAGTGCGCCGCGAAGCCGCCAAAGCGTTGGGGGCGATTGGCGACCCGCGCGCCGTTCCTGCGCTGCTGCAGCTGCTCAAAGACCCCGCGAGCGGATTGACGCTCGAAGCCGCCGAGGCGCTCGGCGCAATTGGCAGTCCCGACGCCACTGACGAACTCACGATGCTGCTCGATGACGAGCGCATCGAGGCGCGGATTGCCGCCTGTCAGGCGCTCAAACGCATTGCCGACCCGCGTGCCCTGCCCGCGCTGCTGGAGCGGCTGGAACGCGCGCCCGGGCCACTGGAGCAGTCCAGCCTGCTGGAAGCGACTGCTGCTGCGCTGGAACACGCCGACGCGCATACGGCGCAGGACTGTGTGGACGCCCAACGCCTGACGCGCTGGCTGGAGTCAGACCATGCCGATGTGCGCGCGGACGCGGCGATGGCGATGGCGATGTTGCCGAAAGATTCCCACCTCGCTCATCTGCTGCGCATGCAGCTGGAGCGCGAAACAGAGTCGGCAGTGATTGCGCCGTTAGCCCGCGCGCTTGCCAAGCACGGCGACGAACGCGATATCGAACTGCTGCTACGCTGGATGGCGCGCGCCGAGTCGCCCCTCGCACGCCAGCAGATTGCCCTGAGCGTGGCGCAGCTGCTGGAACGCTACGACTCGTTCTACACGCTGCTGACCGCCGACGAGCCGCGGCGTGATCGGCTCATTGAGAAAGCCCTCGCCCTGCGCCTGCGCGAGAAGCCCGAACTGTCGGACGCCGTGCGCGCCTACGCCTACGGCGACTACGGGGGCGCGTTGCAAATCCTGCGCAACGCTCTGCCGCGCCACCCCCGCCTGCAACTCCTGCGCCACGCCCCCGACTGCCTTGAGTCGTGGCTGCTGGCAGTGAGTGTGATTTGAACGGTATACTTCCCCCGATGCGCTACAAAGTCCTCGGTTCGCCTGCGCCGCTGGCGACGCCTGTGGAAGACCCGCTCCACAGAGCGGCATTCGCCTATCGTGTGCAGGGCGTTCTGGAAAGGGACACACCTGCCACGCTGGTTGAAATCTACGCACAACGGCAGACGCTCTATCCCCACGCCGAGCGCGCCTGCCGCCTGCTGATGGAGTGCTACCTGCTGGCGCATCAGCGGCTGGGTTTAGACCACCCCCTGCGCTATCGCCGCTTGCTGCGCGTGTTCCTGATGACTGAAGGCAAAGCAGGCGCGGAGCAGCAGCAGAACCTGATTTACCTTTACGACCTGAGCGAGCGCGTACCGCCTCACGAGTGGGTGCGCGAGTTGACCCACGAATACGGACACTGGATCATCCCGCCGATTAACTCGTTCGTGGAGCCAGAGCCGTGGGCGAACGGGGATCTGGGCGAGCGGTGGTTTACTTATTATCTGGTGGAGAATGGGAGGAATCTCAACGGCTCCTCGGATTTTCTCATGGGCGCGTCGCTTTCTGCGCTGGAGTCGTACCTGCGCCGCGCAGCAGCGCCTTTGGTGGAGCGGATGGCGCGCGAGGGGCTGAACCCGCAACGCTGGCGTTCGCGCCGTCGCGACGGCTATGAGGAGTACCTCGCGCTTGCGCTTTATATCGACAGAGTCTACGGCAGTCGGCGACTGGGCAGGGCGATGCTTTGCGCAGGCGGAGTGGAACCTGACGACTTCTTGCGGGGTGTGCGCGAGAGCCTGACCGAGCCGGAAACCCTCTCGGCGGCGTTGCCGTTCCCGAACGCCTATCTATTTCTGCCGGGCGGCACAGCGCGCTGGCGAATCGTTGAGCCGCGCGACGCGAAACTCACGCCCGACCCGAAACGCCCCGAGTGGGCGCGCTGCGCCGCCACGCAACTGCGACTACAAGTTCGTTGACCTTCTGATAGATTCAGAATTCCAGCGTTGTGATGTTTACGCCTATCAGTGCGGCGCTGGGGCTGCGTCGCCAGAACAGGTACGGCTCCAGGCAGCGGTCGCGCCAGCCGAGGAGGATTTGCACATCATAGAGCGTGCGCGCTTCCACATCGTACTTGAGCAGCGCACCCACCCGGAGGTTACCGTGTCGATACTCGGTACGCAGGTTCAGTTCGCGTCGGGCGCGAAGCTGATCCGTGAGGAATGGGCTGTCGCCGCGCGTGGACGCTCGCACATAGCCAGTCATGAGGGTCAGCGTCCCATTGGGCTGCCAGAGTAGCTCCAGTTGAGGGCGAAGCCACTGATAGTCACCCACGCCTGCATAGCGAGCATAACTTGCCCATAGATGTAGCCGTAGCTGCCACTTCCCCGTGCGCCACAGTGGCTGGAACCAGTCGCCCTCGATTGAGAAGCGAACGCGGGTCGGGCTGGGCTGAGTATCCACGCGCTCGCCGAGATTGCCGTAGCGCAGGCTCGCCTCACCAAAACCGTCTCGATGGGTCAGAGGCACAATCAGGGCAATCTCGCGGCGTGAGAGTCGCAGGCGCTCGCGCGGCGCGAACAACGGACGAATGTTCGAGGCGTACTCGGCGCGCAAGGTCACCCCGCGCTGCGTCGCGACCCGCTCAGGCGACTCGCGCAGGTTGTACAACGCTGACTGCTCAAATCGGAGCCGTAGTTCTGGCTCGCCCAGAACGGGTTCCCCCGCGCTCAAAGCGATGCCCGCCACCAGACGCGTCTCAGGCGTCGCCCGCAGGTAGCTGGTCGCCGATGCTTGAACCAATCCATTGGAATCGAGTGGGATCTCAACACGGATCCGCGCGCCCCAGCCCGTCTCCGCGCTGTAGATCGGCGCGGGCAAGCTTATAATCTCAGCCGTTTCACGCACGCGCACCGTGAGCTGAGGCAGAATCAGGAGGGGTTGTCCGTAGATAAAAAGCCGCGCGTTGCGCAGGGTTAGCCGCGCACCTTGACGTAGGCGCACACTACTGGCGCGAATCCGTACTGGCGGGCGCACAGGGTCGCAGGTGGAGACCGTCACTTCGCACGCTGCAAAATCGTTCAGATCACCCTCCAGCGCCACGGCGTCCAGATAGATACCAAACACCTGTCCTTGCACTCCCTCGAAGCGCCCGCGCTGCGCCTCGTAAAAGTAGTCCACACGCTGTCCGTTCAGGACTCCCTCATCCGTTATCAGGCTGAAGGGCGCATCACTGCGCACACGCGCCAACTCGGTATCCAGCAGAAACTGTTCTCCCAGGAGTCTGCGTCCCTGATACTCGATGGTCACTTTGCCCACCAGCTCGAGCAACCACTCGCCTTCTGGCGTGCGCTGCAGACTGTACTGGAGAGCGCGTATCTGGAGCGCCTCAGGGGATTGAGCGCACAGATGCATCAGGAGAAGGAGCATCCAGCCTGCGACGACGATGCGTCTCATCAGCAGCTCCCTATTCGACCTGATGGGGTACAATCCTGCGCCGTGCAATATGGTGTTGCGGTTGTAGGTGCGACTGGTGCTGTGGGTTTGGAGCTGCTGCGCGTGCTGGAGGAGCGCGATTTTCCCGTGCGCTCGCTCCGCTTGCTGGCTTCCGAACGGTCGTCGGGTAAGCGACTGGCGTTCCGAGGCGAGACAATCGCTGTTGAGGTGTTGCGCCCTGAATCATTTAGGGGCATCGACATCGCCTTTTTCTCGGCAGGCGGCGCACGCAGCAAGGAGTTCGCCCCTTACGCCGTGCAGGCAGGTGCGGTGGTTATCGACAACTCCTCCGCGTTTCGGATGAATCCCGAGACGCCGTTAGTTATTCCTGAGATTAACCCAGAAGCCGTAGCACACCATCAGGGTATTATTGCTAATCCCAACTGCTCGACGATTATCATGCTCGTGGCGTTGGAGCCGCTGCGTCGGCTGACGCGCGTTCGAAGGATTGTCGTTTCCACCTACCAGGCTGCCAGCGGCGCGGGCGCGCAGGCGATGCAGGAGTTGTTAGAGGCGACTCGCGCTTACCTGCAGGGCGAGCCGTTCGAGCCACGCGCTCTGCCGCACCCCTACGCTTTCAATCTGTTTTCCCATAACTCAGCGATTGGCGATGACGGCTACAACGAGGAGGAGCGGAAGATGATTCTGGAAACGCGCAAAATCTGGAACGACGCTGCAATCGCTGTTTCACCGACCTGCGTGCGCGTGCCCGTGCTGCGTGCGCATAGCGAAAGCATCGTCGTCGAACTGGAGACGCGTCCACCTCTGCAGGCGATTTACGAAGCGTACCGCGCGTTCGAGGGGGTAGAACTCGTGGACGACCGCGAGCGCAATCATTTCCCTATGCCTGTCGAGGCGACGGGACGCGATGCGGTACTAGTGGGTCGCCTTCGGTACGATGCAGGGATTCCCAACGGCGTCGCGCTGTTCGCCTGCGGCGACCAACTCCGTAAAGGCGCAGCGCTAAATGCGGTGCAGATAGCGGAACTACTCATGCAGACAGGTACTTAGTCACTCCCTCCGCAACGTTGCGCCCGGATAGTACGCTTCCAGAATCTGTTGATAGGTCTGCCCTGCGAGGGCGCGTCCTTGCGCGCCCCACTGGCATAAGCCCGCGCCGTGTCCTGACCCACGCCCGACGAGTTTCCAGCCGTTTTGCTGAGGCTGGATTTCGAACATCAGGCTGCGCACGCGCGTCGCGCCAAGCTTATTGCGAAATTCCGCGCCCGAAAGCGTGAGCGTCGCACGGTCGCCGCGAATCTGAATTTGTTGCGCATGTTTGCCCGCTGTGCGCTGGGTGAGGCGCAGTTCGCGCACGCGCCCCACCAGTGCAAAGCGTTGACTCAGTTCCTCCCGCGTCAGAGTCAGCTCCCATGCGCTGTTCGGGGCGAGGCTGCAATAAGGCTTGCCGTTAGCGTCTAAATCGGGCGCGCCCGACAAAAACGGCAGTGGGCGCGTCCCTGTCATCGCGATTTCGACAGGCGCAGTATGTCCCCCACAGTTGCCCGTGTAGACCGCGTCAATCACGCGCCCGTCGAACATCAGCACTGCTCCTGTTGTGGCGGCGACGGCGGCGTTCGTGTTCGGATGCTCGGCGTCCACGCCCCCATACACCTGGCATGGCGCGTGGTCGCACAGGTCGTACCCCCACTGTCGGTAGCGGTTCAGGCGTCGAAAAGTGAACGAACGCGCCGCCACCGCCTGCGCTTTCAACGCCTCAGGGTGAAAATTCGGCGGCATTTCGCGGGGCAGAGTGGCTTTCAGGTAATCGTCGAGCAACACCCAGTTAATCGCAAGTAGTTTGCCGTCGCGCTCCGTCCATTCTAAGTGTCCGCGATAGCGGCGCAGCGCGTTCGGGGATGCGCTGACCATGACGAAACCGCCGTTCAGGGGTTCAGCGACAAGTCGCTCCGCCAGCACCTGCGCCTGTCCGCAGACGGCGCGATAGCGTCCGTTCTCGCGGCGCAGTTCCCAGAGCTGCCTTGCCGTTCCTTCGGCGAGCGTCGCGCCAGTGCGTGGGTCTACCCAGCGCAGATTGCCCTCCGAGACGCCGACATAGAGAACCTGCGCCCACGCCGCCTGCTCCAGCCCTACGCGAATCAGCCAGTCGCTGTCGCGTGTGCGCGGCGCATCCGCGCTGCCCAAGCCGATTATAAGCGACCCAACCCATAGCGTCCGAAGCGGGTTTCGCATACAATCGGTATGTTCAAGAACAAAACGCCCCTTCCTGCTGGAAGGGGCGTTGAAGAACCTGAAAGTTCGGCAGTTTAGTTCCCGTACAGACCCCACAGGGGCCAGTCGCCTGTCCATGTGGGCTGCTGGTTAATCGTCCACGCCATCCCGCCGGGGAACGCGCTGAGCGGGCTGGGCTGATACTGCTGCGCCGTGGGCGACTTCGCAAGGAACTCGCGCACATGCATCCACTTCGCATGCCCGTCCACATAGACGATAATCAGCCCGTCCATATGAGGCGCATTATTGCGGTTCACGGGGTTGTTCAGACCGCGATCATAGAACCACTGCTCCCACAAGTGGCGGTGCGCCATCGGGTAGGCAGTCTGAATAGGCTGCTGTCCAAACACATAGTGGCGCGTGGCAGGGAAGCGGTCTTCCATAAGGATCATCGTCTCGGCAGGTCGCTGCACGCCTGCCATCGTGCCGCCCAGGAACGAGTTGCGAATCTGCTGGTTCGCGCCAGTGCGGTTCCACGTGTTCAGTGCGCCCGTGATGTGCAGCGCCAGCGAGTAGCCGCCGTCGAAAATCTCCGCGCTCTCTTCCCACATCTGGCGATTAAAGCTTCGACTGGGGCAGAAGAAGATCTGAATATTCTTCACATAGGGGTAAATCCAGTACTGCCACTTATAATGGTTCACACGCTGCCCGTAGGGACCGCTGCAGCCCACCGCATTCGGCTGATAGGGAACGCGTGCAGGCGCAATGCAGTCGTCGTTTCTGGGGAAGGTCTCGTCCCAGTCGTTCACATACATCGTTATACCGAGTCCTATTTGTTTACAGTTACTCAAACACGAGGTCTGACGCGCTTTCTCGCGCGCCTGGGCAAATACAGGGAACAGGATTGCCGCAAGGATCGCGATAATCGCAATCACAACCAGAAGCTCAATTAGCGTAAAGCCGTGTCGTCGCATAATTGAATGAACCTCCTGCGTCAATTGTACCCTGAGCAGGTGTTAAGAAAATGTTAAGCACCCTACACGGGTTGCGGGGTTGAGATAATATCAAGTGCATCATCGGCAGGACGCCGACGATGCACTTGAAACTGCAATTACTAAGCCTTTCCCACCAAAAATGCTGCGAAAATACGACAGGAAACAGTAGAGATTCCTCGTTTCGCTCGGAATGACAAAGGTTG
>CALKLF010000010.1 GCA_937992175.1 uncultured Fimbriimonadales bacterium
CGCCGACGATTTGCGCTACTTGAACTCGCAATCGGCATTACATCACTTTGCCCTGAGTTGTATGGGGGGGCACTCAACAGAGCATCCCCTCTTCAAAGAATCAAAGCCTCGAGATGGCAGGTAGAATCCTAATATGCCTGAGTTAGAAAAGGGACACCGCATAACTCATTCTCGGAGGCGCAGCGATGACGATTGGTATTTTAGGCGGCGGACAGCTGGGACGGATGCTGGCGCTGGCAGGCTATCCACTGGGGCTACGCACGGAGCTGTACGACCCCAGCCCTGACGCCTGCGCGGGACAGGTCGCGCCGCTGGTCAGCGCGCCCTATAACGACTGGGACGCACTCGCCCGGCTCGCGGAGGGCAAGGCGTGCGCCACCTACGAGTTCGAGAATGTACCTCTGGATACGGCGCAGTTTCTGGAAAAGCGTGTCCCTGTGCGCCCCACGACCCGCGCGCTGGAGATATTTCAGGATCGCCTGCTGGAGAAGCAGTTTCTGAACTCGGTGGGCATCCCCACGCCTGCCTTCGCACCGATCGATCCTGCGCAGCCCGACGCAGCGCTGGAAATCACAGGACTGCCCTGCGTGTTAAAGACGCGCCGATTCGGCTACGATGGCAAGGGGCAGGGCGTCGCCCATACCGGCGAAGAGTATCGGACGCTAATCCAGCGATTCCAGCCCCACGCGCTAATTGCCGAGGCGTTCGTACCGTTCGACCGCGAGGTCTCGGCGCTCGGCGTGCGTTCCCTCACGGGCGAAATCGCTGTCTACCCGCTGGTGGAGAACTGGCATCGCGAGGGGATATTGAGGGTTTCGATGGTGGATGCAGTGACCCCCTCACCCCCCAGCCCCCTCTCCCACGCCGTGGGAGAGGGGGGGACGAACTCCCCTCTCCCATGCCGGGGGAGAGGGGCAGGGGGTGAGGGATATATTACTCGCCTGTTAGAATCGCTGGACTATGTGGGCGTGCTTGCACTGGAGATGTTTCAAATAGGAGACCAACTGCTGGCGAACGAGGTCGCTCCGCGCGTGCATAACAGCGGACACTGGACGATCGAGGGCGCAGAGACCAGCCAGTTCGAGAACCACCTGCGGGCGATTCTGGGCTTGCCACTCGGTAGCGTCGCGCCGCGCGGCTACTGCGCGATGGTGAACCTTGTCGGCGAACTGCCTCCCATCGATGCTGTGCTGCGTATCCCTAACGCGCATCTGCATCTCTACGGCAAGTCGCCCCGACCCGGTCGTAAGCTGGGGCATATCACCCTGCGCGCTGATACGCAGGAAGAGCGCGACACGCTGCTGGAGAAGCTCCTGCACATTTATCCTGTGAGTCGGGTATGATATTATGCTCAGGCAGGACGCCCAAGCTACGGGAAGCTATTTAGGGAGGCAAGAAAATGAAGGTAGGCATAATTGGCGGCGGTGGACGCGTCGGCTCGAACGCCGCGTTCACCCTGCAACTGATTGGCGCAGTCTCGGAAGTGATTCTGCTCGATGTGAATCGCGATGCGGCGGAAGGCGAAGCGCTCGATTTGCGTCACGGCGCCGCGTACTCGCAGCCTATCCGCTTCGGCGCGGGCGACTACGCCGATCTGAACGGCGCGAACCTCGTGATTATCACCGCAGGCTTACGCCGACGCCCCGACGAGAGCCGACTGGAGCTGATTAACCGCAATGTCGGGCTGTTCCGCGAAATCTTGAACAACATCAAGGGCACACAGCTCGCTGCCGACGCGATTATCCTCGTGGTGTCTAACCCTGTGGACATCCTGACCTACCTGGCGGTTCAGGAGTCGGGGCTGCCCGCTGAGCGCGTGATTGGGCTGGGCACGGTGCTGGATACCTGTCGGTTCCGCTCGTTCTTGGCGGAGCATTTCGGCGTGGCGGCGACCGATGTGGACGCACTTATCCTGGGTGAGCATGGCGACTCGATGGTTCCCGCTTGGAGCTGCGCTACGATTGCAGGCGTCCCGATTCGCGATTACCCGGGCTACAGTAAGGAAGCAATGGACGCCGTGTTCGAGCGCACGAAAAACTCTGGCGCGGAGGCGATTCGGCTTAAAGGCGGCGCAGGCTACGCCGTCGGCGTGTCTATCACGCAGGTTGTGAACGCGATTGCGCTGGACAAGCGGCAAATTCTGCCCGTGTCCACGCTGCAGACAGGCGCGCTGGGTATCCGCGATGTGTGCTTCTCGTTGCCCACACGCGTCGGGCGCAATGGCGTGGAAGCGATTATCGAAATCGGCGTCTCGGATGAAGAGCGCGACGCTTTGCAAAAGTCGGCGGGCGTGCTGAAAGAGACGCTGCAGAAGGTGATGGGCTGAGATGCCTGTCTACGAGTATCGTTGCCTGAAGTGTCGGAAACGATTCTCGAAGCTGCTGGGGATTGCCGAGCGCGACCATCCCCAGCCCTGCCCCGCTTGCGGCGCGACCGAGTCGAAGCGGCTCGTCTCGCGTGTGGCGCGCCTGCGCACCGAAGACCAGATGCTCGACGACCTCGCCGACAGCATGGAGTTCGCGGGCGACCCCGACAACCCGCAGACTATGCGCCGCTTCATGCGCGAAATGAGCGCGGCGATTGATGAAGACCCCCACGAGATGGAGGAGCTCTTCGAGGAAGAACTGGCGTCGGAAGGAGCAGGCGATGCGGACTGAGTGCCAGGATTTCAGGTGTCGCAACTTGAAACCCTAATCGGTATAAGTCCCTCCAATGTGAAATCGTTCCTTTTTACCCCAATGCCTGCGCCAAAGCTACCCCCACCCCAACCCTCCCCGCAAGCGGGGAGGGAGCACACGCGTGGGCAACCGCGACGCCTCCCCCGTTCACGGGGGGAGGTCGGGAGAGGGGAGAAAGAACAATCGGTAAAAGGGGACGATTTAATCTTTGAGGCACCAAAGTCCCTCAAAGATTAAGTCGCCCCCCTTGCCTGCTGGTCTTTCTTTCTCCCCCCATCCCGACCCTGATAAGGGTACAACGCTTAGCAGACCGTCCAAACCATCTTCCCCAACACGAGCCGCCCCAAAACCAAACAACTCGCCCGCTTCGCCCACGGATTGTGCCTCGCCCAAAACTGCCAACCCCCCCAAGTCGCCGCCGCCCTTACCGAACACGCCACCCCCGCCGCCCACGAACGGGGCTTTCAACGCCTCCTCAGCGCGGGTTCCCTTGACCTTGCCGACGCGCAGCAAGCCCTCACCCGTTGGCTCGTGTCCGTACTCCCGCTTCCCCATCGTCTGACCCTGTTAGTGGATGAGACGGCGCTTGGCAATCACCTGCGCGTGCCCGCACTGTGGGTGCCCGAACCCAGCAGGCACACGATATACAAACGCCCAACGCGATCGCGATGCTTTCACGGTTCCGGACACTGGCTCGTTTTCCCGTACAGTGTCTCAGTGGATGCACTCGTGATTGTGGACGCTTGGCTACTGCAAAAAATCATCTATCAGATTTCTGAACGCCAGGCGACTAAGGTGGAACGAGTGTTGACAGAGGCTGCATAGAGATTTTAGATAGCTTAGGAGGTCTGCCCATGAAACACACCCCTGTAAAAGTGGAAGTGATGGTTCCGCGCGCGGAAGGGAGCGCGCATCCAGTGCGTCTGCGCATTCACAGCTGACACAAGCGGTAACTGGCATACACACCCTGCGAAGCGTTGCTGGGACGCGGCTTTGTCCTGATGGCGCCGTGTGTGGCGAATGTGCGTGAGAATCGCGACGAGCTAGCGCAGCAAGTTGTTCAGCAGTTGATGCAGATTGGTACGCATTATGCCTGTCCGCAATCAGCCGCGCAATCGGTATAATCTGCTCACGAGAAATCCTGCCCCATAGGAACTCGTATACTTAACTGTATGTACGCGCTGGAATTTGAGCTTCCCGAACAGGTCGACGCGCTCATCGAAAAGGTGCGCGACTATGCGCCTGAGGCGGACACCTCGCGCATCGTAGAAGCCTACCTGTTCGCGGAAGAGCGGCATCACGGTCAGAAACGCAAAAGCGGGGAGCCGTATATCACGCACCCGCTGGCGGTCGCGCACATCTTAGCCGACCTGCAGATGGGGCTGAACACCGTGATTGCTGGGTTGCTCCACGATGTGCTGGAAGACACCAAAACCACCCCCGAAGAGCTGGAGCAGCGGTTCGGCGCGACGGTGCGCAAACTCGTAGAGGGCGTGAGCAAACTGCACCACTCCGAGCGCAAGCTCGAAATCTTCAACGAAGCGGGCAAACGGCGCATGAGCATCGCTAAAACCGCCGAGAACCTGCGCAAACTGCTGCTCGCGGTCGCCGACGATCTGCGCGTGATGATTATCAAACTCGCCGACCGCCTGCACAATATGCAAACTTTAGACGCCCTGCCCCCTGAAAAGCAGATTCAAATCGCTACTGAAACCATGCAGGTCTACGCACCGCTCGCCCACCGTATGGGAATCTATCAAATCAAGGCACAGCTGGACGACCTCGCCTTCAAGTATCTCTATCCGCAGGAGTACCGCGACATCAGTCAGAAAGTGGCGCAGACCCGCGCCCAACGCCAAAAAGAGGTGCAGGAGCTGATTACCATCCTCAAAGACCGCCTCTGGGAACGGGGCGTGCGCGCGGAGGTGATGGGACGCCCCAAGCACCTGTGGAGCATCTTCAACAAGATGAAGCAGCAGCAGATCGACTTCAGCCAGATTTACGACCTGATTGCGCTGCGCGTGCTGACCGAGACCGTCGAGGAGTGCTATATCGCGCTGGGGATCGTGCATGAACTCTGGAAGCCGATTCCTGCGCTGTTTTACGACTATATCGCCGCGCCGAAGCCGAACGGCTACCAGTCGCTGCACACGAAAGTGATTGGACCCAACGAGCGCACGCTGGAGATTCAGATTCGCACATGGCAGATGCACCAGATTGCTGAGTACGGCGTGGCGGCGCACTGGCGCTATAAGGAGGGGCAGGATCAGAAGCCGATGCAGTTGCCCGCCCTGCAGCAGCAACTGCGCGACTTGACCGACGCGAAGAGCAATCTGGAGTTCCTGACCAGCGTGTTTCGAGACATGACCGCCGACCAGGTGTTCGTGTTCACGCCGCGGGGCGACCTGATTGACCTGCCTGAAGGCTCGACGCCCATCGATTTCGCCTATCGGATTCACACGGAGATCGGCAACCGCTGCGTGGGCGCGCGGGTGAACGGGCGGATTGTTCCGCTCGACTACAAGCTGCGCACGGGCGACATCGTGGAGATTATCACGCGCCAGAACGCACAACCGAGCTACGACTGGATGAACATCGTGCGCACCTCGAGCGCACGAAGCAAGATTCGCGCCTATTTTCGCGAGGCGCGCCGCGCGGAGTTCATCGAGCATGGGCGCGGGCTGCTGGAGCGCGAGCTGACGCGCCTACGCGTGCCCCCCGCACAGTTCAAAGAGGCGTTGCCCGAGATTCTCAAGTCGCTCAACTTTCGCGCTGAGAACGACCTGTACGCCAGCATCGGCGAGGGGTTGACCTCCGTGCAGGCGGTGACGCAGCGTCTGCGGGCAGCGCTGCCGAGCGCGCCTGTGGAGCCGTCGCCTGCGCCGTCCGTACAAACAGGACGCGAAATCCGCGCGATGCAGATTGAGGACGCCGACGGCTACATGACCCGCCGCGCCACCTGCTGCCATCCCCTGCCCGGCGACGAGCTGCGCGGCTATATCTCGCGCGGGCGCGGCATCGTGGTGCATCGCGCCTCATGCCCCAACCTGCGCGCCCTCGAAGACAAGGAGCCAGAGCGCGTGATGAACATCGAGTGGGTTCCTCAAAAAGACCGCGCCTACCCCGTCGCGCTGCGCTTCGAGACTCTGGACAAGCCCGGCGTGCTGGCGGACATCACCACAATTCTGGGCAGCTCGAATATGAACATCGCCGATGTGCGGGTGAAGCGCACCCCTCAGTTGACGGCGCAGGTGGATATCGTGGTTCAGTCGCGCAGCGCGCAGGAGTTACGGGCGATTACCCAGAAACTCGCCTCGATTGAGGATGTGCTGGCGGTCTCCCGCCTGATGGAGGGCAAAGGCAAGGATGCGAGCCGTCATCCAAAGGGTTAAATGGGCGGAGGTGGAGGTGGAGGGGCGCATCGTGGGGCGCGTCGAACAGGGCGCGCTCGTGCTGCTCGGCGTCCATCAGAGCGATACAACCGAGCAAGCCCGCTGGCTCGCGCAGAAAATCGCCTCCCTGCGCTTTTTCGAGGACGAAGCGGGCAAACTGAATCGGTCCGTGCTGGAAATCGGCGGCGCGATGCTTGTGGTCTCCAACTTCACGCTGTACGGGGATTGTCGCAGGGGCAGGCGTCCGAGCTTCACCGAATCCGCGCCTTACGAGCAGGGGCGTGCGCTCTACGAACAGTTCTGCGCCGCGTTGCAGGCGGAGGGCGTCCCCATCCAGACAGGCGTCTACGGCGCGGAGATGCAGGTGCGCCTGCAAAACGACGGTCCCGTCACGCTGCTGGTGGAGACGCCGAGTCACCACGACTGACTACTGCGCCCTTGCCTTCACCTCCAGTCGGTTCAGCCAGACCACGATACCGCCCAGCAACGCCGCGATTACCAGCGCGGTCGGTAGGTAGGGTAAGCCGAGCGTCTCGTGGAGCGTGAGTTTGCCGAGATCGAGCGGCTTCATCAGCACCGGCTCCAGCGCGGGGAAGGCAAGGATGAACGCGAACGCGCCGAGCAGCCCGCCCAGCACCGCGAGTAGCCCATCGCGCACGCCGCCGCCCAGACCAATCAGCGCAGTGCCTGGGCAATAGCCCGCAATCGCCATCCCGACGCCGAAAATCAAGCCGCCCACGAGAACGCCCCACACATAAAGCGACTTCACTTTCAGATGCGCATACTCCGGCGCGAAGGTTGCCAGCGCCGCCGCGCCCACCATGCCCACCGCAATCGCCGTGAGCATCACCTTGAGCATCGTGAAGTCGCGGAACGCCAGCCCGCGCATGACTAATCCGCAGCGGCTGAACCGCGCCCGATGCAGCGCAAAGCCGAACATCAGTCCCGTAATCAAGCCCAAGATTTGTGTCGTCTCCATACTTACCTCCTTGACTATTCGGTCAGGGATTCCTCGCTTCGCTCGGAATGGTAAAGGCTTTTTAGCGAAAGCAGGTTTGTCATTCCGAGCGAAGCGAGGAATCTCGTTTTTTATCCTGTCCTGCGCTTCAACAGAAGGCTCGCGGTCAGCACGCCCGTTGCGAACGCCGCCGCGCCGAACAGGAACCCGCTCAGCGCAAGCTGCGCGATCCCGCTGAGCATGTGCCCCGAAGTGCAGCCCCCTGCCAGGCGCGCGCCGAACAGAATCAAGAACCCGCCGACGAACGCTGCCAGTCCGCGCCCCCACGCGGAGCGGTACACATTCGGCAGGTCGCATGCAGGCGTGCTGCGCCCACCAGGCAACACGCTTGACAAAAACGCGCCAAGTGCAAGCCCGATAATCAACATCACTTCCCAGCCGATTTTCGCGCCGATTTTCTGTAGATACGGCTGCGACTCGGCGAAACCCGGCACAATCTTATCCACCAGCCAGCCCACCAGCTGCGGATAGGCGGTGGAGACGCCCAATGGCTGCACGGTCGCAATCGCGAAAATCTGCACCAGCCCAATCATCCCGCCCCAGATTAGCCAGGGCGGCAACGCTGAACGCGACGGCGCAGCCGTCTCGCGCACTGTCTGAGTACGAACCTCTACACGCTCTGTAACCATCCTTGCGGATACCTCCACAAGGATCAGAGGCAGCGGAGAGGGGAAACGATTCAGGGGGTTGCAATAATAAGTCCCTCAACGATTAAAGTGTCCCTTTTTGCCTTGACGCCTGCCGAAATCGCCCCCCCCCCACCCCGACCCCCCTCCCGCAAGCGGAGAGGGAGCGCACGCGCGGGCAGCCGCGACGCCTCCCCCGTTCACGGGGGAGGTCGGGAGGGGGGGAGAAAGAACAGCAGGCATAGGCGACGATTTCATCTTTGAGGGGCATAAGTGCCTCAGAGGTTAAAGCGCCCCCGAAACGCGCACGGTGCGACGGCATTCCTGTCGTCGCGCACGAACCACACCCCCGCGTACCACATGACGGCAGGAATGGCGTCGTGCCACAGGCATATACTCCATGCGCGACGGCAAGAATGCCGTCGCACCAAGGGTGTTCGTGCGCGACGGCAGGAATGGCGTCATGCCACAGGCATGTACTCCATGCGCGACGGCAAGAATGCCGTCGCACCAGGAGGATGCGGACCTGCGTCGGCTACAGCTTGCGTTCCGTGCTTTGCTCGGAATGACATCTGGGTCATTCCGAGCGCAAAGAATCTACTTACTGACAATTCATATCCGCGGCGCAGGTGCCCGGCACGCCGTGGAAGTCGCCGAAGTTCGGTACGCCGCCTGGGTGTCCGACACACTCGAAGTGTTCCTCGCGTGTGGGGAACTCTGAAAAGCCGCATGTACGGCGCGTTGCGGGGGGCACATGGTTCGTCCAGCTATAGTAGGTCGGACGCGCGTAGGGGGCGCAGCCCGACTCGCTGCGGCTCGGGCACCCGGTAATCACGCGCCCGCCCGTCGGCAGACCGTTGTAGCGGAACCATTTCGCGTGTCCGTCCGCAAAGGCGACATTCATCCCCTCTGTGTGGCGGGGCCACGATTCCCACTTATACCAGTAGTCAATCCAGGCGCGCCACTCGGTGCGGTTATAACCACGAGGGAAGTAGCCGTCTAAATAGGCGATGGTGTCCGCGGGCTGCGGCACCTGCGACTCAGTCATGGGATTGAAGCAACGCGCCACTAACCCAGAAGGCGCGCCTACACAGTTTCCTCGACCATCGCGCATGCCCAGCATCATCCCGAACAACCCCAGGTTGAATGTGTAGGCGTTGTAGCGGAAAGTGCCGGCGGGGCGGCACTGGGGACAGCGTACGCGAATCGCGCTGAACAGGCTACGCCCGTACTGATTTTGCTGCCAGTTCGCGCCTGTATAGTCGGAGCCGCCGCCGTCGTTGGGGTAACTGGGGCAGGTCAGAATGTCGGGGCTTTTTCGATATGGATGCGTCAGGTCGTGGACAAAGTAGACCACATTTTCGGGGGCGTGTCCACGCAGACCGAATGGGTAGACCCCATTATAGTCGCTCACATATATCAGTGTTCCTTTAATCAGCTGGCTCTGATTACTTAGACACACCGTCTGTCGCCCTTTTTCACGCGCCTGCGCGAAGACGGGGAAAAGGATCGCCGCCAGAATCGCGATGATGGCAATCACTACCAGCAGCTCAATGAGCGTAAAAGCGCGAGATTGTCTCATGTTGTGTACCTCCGAAGACATTATACCTCACTTTACGAAAAAGCAAATTTTGGGGTATAATCAGCCATGTCGTTTGAGCCATTCTCAAACGGCGCACATCACACAAACAAGGAGGGTTCTGTCTTATGATGCACAAGGGACTGTTGTGCTTAGTGACGGCGGCGCTGATAGGGACGCTCGCGCTGACGACGCCCGCCTCTGCGCAAGATACGGAACTGCAGGGGTTCACGCTGAGCGTGGGCGCGTTCTTCCCCAATCAGGGCAGCGTGCGCCGAAACTCCGAGGATGTCTGGATTAGCTTCGACCTGGGCTACAAGTTCCAGACGAGCGAGCCGACCGAGTCGGGGTTCTACTACGATCTCGGCGCGTCCGTCGGGTATCGCGGGGCGGGCAACAACTACTACATCCCCGTCCATGTGACTTTCACGGGCTACCTGAACGAGCAGTTCTTCTACCGCGCGGGAGCAGGCGTCGGATTCCCTAAGAAAGGCAGGGTCTTCACTGCCGACGACGCTTCGTTCTCTTACACTATCGAGGTCGGCTACAACCTCAGCGCGGGTGGATCGACGCCTCTGGCGGTTACCGTTGGCTACACGGGCATTTCCCGCAACAATGTGAACGGCTTCACCGTCGGCGTGCAGTTCCAGTTCTGAGCGTGCCTCGTTCATGAGTCTGTCGAAAAAAAATCCCCCCTGCCAAAATTCAGGCGGGGGGATTTTTCAAGGAAGGAAGGTACTCTCCATCCAATAAGACTCATTCCGCCCTCGAAAACGGACACCGCCCGTGAAACCTCGCATTTACGCCTGCGTCTAACGAATTGTATGCCTGCACGGGGACGGTTTCAGGGCTTTTCGCTGGTCGAGCTGCTCGTCATTATTGGGATTATCGCGGTGCTGACGGCGATACTCATGCCCGTGTTGATGAACTCGCGACGCGCGGCGCAACGCACTGTATGCATCTCGAATCTGCGCCAGATAGGGCTGGCAGTGCGCATGTATCGCGATGACTATCAGGAATTGCCTCCGTACCTGTCTGCCGTGCGCGTGTACGCAGGCGACCTGCGCCTGTTTGTGTGCCCTATCGACCCGCTGGAAGGCAAACATCAGGTTCGGGATACGCTGGGCGACTCGTTCCGCCTGGAGGGCGATTTTTACCTGCCCAGCGGCGTGAGCTATACCTATGTGCCGAACTGGGCGATTGCGCGTCTGCTGGGCTGGTGGCAGGCAGGACCGCCCTACGGCGAGGGCAAGTGGAGCGAACTGACTCCGCTGTCCGAATGCCACTGGCACTGGGCGCGGCAGTTCAACCCGACCTGGCAGACCGACCGCATTTCGGGTGCGCGTGGCTGGGTGTTGATCCTCACGCTCAACGGTGCGGTGCGACGGGTTCGCGCGGAACCCCCCCCAGATGAGTTTACGCCCGAGCGATATTATTAAGGCATGCCGCCGCGCCAACAGCCCCGGGTCGAACCAATCGTCCCCTATCCACACTGTTTGAGGTTTCCAAAAACAGGAATCTGCGTCGTTCGCGTCGTATCATACACTGGCATGGCTCGTTTTCCCTATGGCGCATCGGCGGCGACGATGGCGGGGCTGGCAATCGCCAGCGGCGTCTATCTTGCTGCGCGGCGAGGGCAAAAGCAAACCGCCGACCTGCGCCTGTGGACTTTCGCCAAGCCCCATGCTGACGCCTACCTCAAAATGCTCCCCGATTTCCTGCAGAAGCATTCGGGCAAAAGCGTCGACATCCAGATTGTGGCGGGCGAAGCGGTCACCTCTCGCTTGCAGGCAGCGTTCTGGTCGAACCTCGATGTGCCCGACCTCGTGGAAGTCGAAATCAGCTGGGCAGGCAGTTTCTTTCGGGGCAGGCTGGAGAGTATCGGCTTTCGGGATCTCACTGAGCGCATTCACCAGACGGGGCTGTGGGAGCGCATCGTGCAGGCGCGCTTCGCCCCCTACACCACGCGCGGGCGCATCTTCGGCATCCCCCACGATGTCCATCCCGTCATGCTCGCCTACCGACGCGACCTGATCGAGCAGTTGCGAATCGATGTTGACGCCATTCGCACATGGGACGAGTTCGTGGAAATCGGCAGGCGCGTCACGGTTCCGAGTAAGCGCTTTATGATGGAGCTGCCCCCTGCAGGCGTCTCCAGCTTCGAAGTGATGCTGTTCCAGCGCGATGGAGGCTACTTCGACCCGCAGGGCAACTGCACACTGGACAACGAGATTGCAATTGCGACGATGAAATATTATGTGCCCCTCGTGGCAGGCAGGTATCGCATCGGCAACGATCTGGGCGGCGGGCAGATTTTCACCCGCGCGCTGGAAGACGGCTACTACCTGTTCATGGTCGCCCCCGACTGGCGTACGAAGGTCATCGAGCAGGATGTGCCGAAAGTGGGCGGGCGGATGGCGCTGATGCCGTTGCCCGCGTTCACCCCCGGCGGGCGACGCACCAGCACCTGGGGCGGCACGATGATTGGGATTACGAAACGCTGCGCCGATCCCGACCTTGCATGGGAACTCATCATGCACCTGTACCTCAACAAGGAGGCGCTCGCCGAACAGTTCCGCCACACGAACATTTTGCCCCCCGCGCGCGATTTGTGGGATCACCCTGCGTATGACGAGCCGCGTCCGTTCTGGAGCAACCAGCCACTAGGCAGGCTGTACGCGAACCTCGCGCCGCAGACCCCGCCCCAATACACCAGCCCCTACATCGGCTTGGCGAAGGCGAAACTCAGCGAGGCGCTGATTGCCTGTGTGGACTACTACAACCGCTATGGGGAGCGCGGCTTCGACGGCTTCGTGCGTCAGCAGATGGCGCGCGCTGCAAGCGAAGTGCGCCGCCAGATGAGGAGGAACCCGTACCTGCATGAAAACGCCTGACCTGCCCGCCGAGACGGTCGCTGCGCGCGCCGCGTCGCCCCGCAGACGCCCTCCGCGCGGCGATAAACTCGCGCCGTATCTCTTCGTCGCGCCGTTCCTGATCCTGTTCCTCGTGTTCGGCGCGTACCCGCTCATCAAAAGCGTGATTCTGGCGTTCTACATCACCAGCGGTCCGCGCGATCAGGTGTTCGTGGGGCTGGAGAACTTTCGGTTTCTGTTCAGCGATCCCGACTTCTGGAAGGCAGTGCGCAATACGGCGGTCTACACCTTCTGGTCGCTGGCGCTGCAGGTCCCGCTGGGGCTGGGCTTGGCGATTCTGCTCAACTCGCGCTGGGTGAAAGGGCGCGAGTTCTTTCGGCTGGCGTTCTTCTCGCCGAATCTGGTGGGGCAGGTGTTCGTAGGCGTGCTGTTCAGCGTGCTGTTCGTGCCCCAGTACGGCTTGGTGAATCGCTTCCTGCACGCGACGGTGGGCACGCCGCTGGATACGCGCTGGCTGGCGGAGCCGAGCCTCGTGATGCCTGCGCTCGTGATGACCAGTCTGTGGATGTATGTGGGCATGCATATGGTCTATTTTCTGGCAGGGTTGCAGGCGGTGGAGCGCGAGCTGTACGAAGCGGCGACCATCGACGGCGCAAACAGCTGGGCGCAGTTCTGGCATGTAACGCTGCCCGGCATTCGCCATGTGCTGATTTTCGTGGTGATCGTCAGCACAATCGGCTCGTTTCAGCTGTTCGAGCTGCCTTGGGTGATGCTGGGACGGTCGCCGGGTCCTGACGCTGCAGGGCTGACAATTGTGATGTACCTGTATATCAACGGTTATGTGTCGGGCGATTTAGGCTACGCTTCAGCGGTCGGCTGGACGCTCGCGTTGGGACTGCTCATGGTGAGCCTACTGCAGCTTCGGCTCAGTGGAGCGTGGAAGGGGTAGGGACAACTTTCGTGAATATTGTTCGTACAAAGCGCAGGTTATTCCAGATTCTTGCTACGCCACTCCTTGAGCAGTTCGGGCGCGCGGGCGTCCAGAAAGACATTTTCCACAAACAGCGCGTAGAGCTGGTCGTCCTTGAGCTGGGAAACATCCACCCGCGCCGACTCGAGAACTTCCTTACTCCGCTTGACCATGTAGCTCATCTGTTCTTCTGTGAAGTGGGGCTTGAGTTCCGTGGCGACTTCGCTCACCACCTGCGCGCGCAGTTGGCGGCGTTTCTGCGCCGCGTCGCGTTCTAGGCGTTTGATAGTCTCCTGAAACTCTTTGGGCAGGCTCTTGCCGCGCGAGGTCTCTTCGCGAATCTTCAGAATCTCCTCTTTGCGGTTGCGCAGTTCTTTTGCCTCTTCCTGAATCAGTCGCTCCAGCTGTTGGTAGGCGCGCTCGTGGACGGGGATGAGCCGCTCGATCTGGGGCTTGGTGAGGTTGAGCGGGCGGATGTTGTTGAACCATGTGATGTCGCTGAGCGCGAGCAGGAGCTGATCCACCTCTGAGAGCGTGGGGGTGTTCGCCTGCTGGGGAACGCCGAACGCCAGCCCGCACGCAATCACAAAAACCAGCCCAATCCGCTCCATAATGCAATTATACCTGCCAGGGACGCGCAGGTATACTCCCGATTATGGTAACGGCGGTTGTCGGTGTGGATTTAGGCGGCACGAATGTACGCGCCACCGTGTTGAACCGTGCTGGCGAGCTGCTTGCGCCCGTCGTGCAGCACCCTTCACGGGCGCAGGAGGGATTCAAAATCACCCTTGAGCAGATTGTGCTGACGGTACGCGAGGCGATTGAGGCGTCGGGCGTTGCGCCTGCCGTAATCGGGATGGCAGTTCCTGGACATATCGACTCGTCGCGCGGGGTGGTGCGCTGGGCGCCGAACTTTGGGGAAATGCGCGGCGAGATTTTCGAGGTCTGGCGCGAGGTGCCGTTAGGCGACGCAGTGCAGGCGCGCCTGCAACTGCCCGTGGTGATGGGCAACGATGCGAATCTGGCGGCGCTAGGCGAGTACTACTTCGGTGTGGGGCGTGGTCAGGCACGGGGGCTGGTGATGCTTACACTGGGCACGGGCATCGGTGGCGGCGTGGTGTTGACGCGCCATCAGGTGCAGGGCAACGCGCACTGGGAGGGTGGCGTGCTGCTGGTGGGGCTGGGCGGCGGCGCAGGCGAACTGGGACATACTGTCGTGAATTTCGCGGGTCCGCGCTGTGGCTGTGGCGCGCGCGGCTGCATCGAAGCCTACGCCCGACGCGACACCATCGTCGAGCTTGCCCGTGAGGAAGCGCGACGCAATCCCGACAGCTTGCTCAACACCCTCACGGCAGACGACCCTTCGAAAATCACGCCCGCACTGGTGAGCCACGCTGCAGAGCAGGGCGACCCCACGGCGATCGCTATCTGGCACGAAGTCGGCGTGTACCTGGGCGTCGCTGTGGCGAATCTGATTAACATCTTCAACCCCGAAATTGTGGCGATTGGCGGGCAGATTGCCAAAGCGGGCGCGCCCCTGTTCGACGCGATTCATAAAACCGTGCGCGACTACGCCTTGCCGACCCTGCTCCAGGATTGCCGAATCGTGCCCGCCGAGCGCCTCGAAGACGCGGGCGTTCTGGGCGGCGCAGCGCTGGCTTGGCAGGCAGCGGAGGCGCGACGATGAAAGGGCGCATGCACAAACGCGCCGAGACCAAACCCGACGGGCGCAGGATTTACTACTACACTTTTGAACCCGAGTCCGCTGACAGGGACGATGCGCCTACTCCTGCGGACGCAGGCTCAACGGCATCAGATAGACCCGCTCCACAGGCAGACCGCACTCCGTCTCGGTGCAGGGCTGATAGCGCACCAGAATCCGCACATAGCCGTCGGCAGGCTCGCTCGTCTCAATCGCTGTGACGGGCAACAGCGCCGCCGCCTGCTCGTAGTAGACCCCGATTGGCTCGCCGCCCGATTTAATCGGCTGCGGCGGCATCCAGATGGGTTCGCCAATCTGCAACGGCAGGTCGGTGCTGACCTCAATTGTGGTCGGGACGCGCCCCTCCTGCGGATAGCCCGCGTTGATGTGCCAGCCCTCGTCGATCTGGAATACCACGAGCAACCCCTCAGGCTGCGGCAGGAAGTCGACGCGCACGGGACCCTCTTGCTCCTCCATCGCCACGAACGTCGCTTCGGGCATTTCCAGATTAGGGGCTTCCATCAGGTCGCCCTCCAGCAGCAGGTAGCCGTAGAGCAGACTGTCGCCTGCTGCGGGCGCGCGCCGCAAGATCGCCCAGCAGCTGTCGAGCGTCTCGGCAGCGAGCTGCGCGTAGCGTTCACTCCGTTGCGAGTCGTCAATCGCAAGAGCCGTGCTGAGCGTCGCCAAAAACTGCACCGCGCCGCCGTTGCCTGACGGCATGACCCGATCCTGATAGGACTTGACGGGCATAATCAGCAGGTCGTGTGCGCTGTCGGTCGTGAAAAAGCCGCCATGCTCGGCGTCGTGGAAGCGTGCAATCATCTGATCGGCGATCTCGATCGCGCGCTCGAGCCACTTGCGCTCCAGCGTGAGGCTGTAGAGTTCCATCAGCCCCATGCCGTAAAAGGCGTAGTCTTGCAGGTAGGCGGGGATGCTCGCCTCGCCCTCGCGATAACGGTGGAGCAGTCTGCCGTTCGAGTCCCGCAGGGTCCGCCAGATGAACTCGCCCGCTTCGATCGCCGCCTGCGCATAGCGCTCACCCTCGTCCTCGAACACATCTGCCGCGTAGGCGAGCGCCCAGATTGCCAGCCCGTTCCAGTCGGTCAGCACTTTATCGTCCCGTCGGGGTGCGTGGCGCGTCTGGCGGGCGACGAGCAGCCGCGCACGGATGTCCATCAGACGCTCCTGTAAATCATCGAGGTCTAAGTTCAGCTCCTCGGCGTGCTGTTCGAGCGGCTTGGCGAGGTGCGGGATGTTGCGCCCTGTGGGGCGATGGGTCGACTCGTCGTGGTAGTTGCCTTCGGGCTGAATCTCGTACACCTTGCAGAACAGGTCGGCTTCTTCGCGAGGCAGGATTTCGTAGAGTTCGCGCGCAGTCCAGGTGTAGTAGTAGCCCTCGCCTTCGGGCGTGTCGGCATCGAGCGCGCTGGCGAACGCGCCTTCGGGCGTGCGCATCTCGCGCAGCATCCAGTCGAGGGTGCGCTGCGCAATCTCGCCGTAGTAGGCGTCGTCGGTGAGCGCGCAGGCGTGAGTGTACGCCCAGCCGAGCTGCGCGTTATCGTAGAGCATCTTCTCGAAATGGGGCAGGAACCAGCGTTCATCGGTCGAGTAGCGATGGAACCCGCCGCCGATGTGGTCGAAAATCCCGCCCATCCCCATGCGGAACAGGGTCATCAGCGCCATGCCCGCGCAGTCCTCGTCGTCCCACTCCGCACCCATGTAGAACAGCACAGGGAACGCCGTGTTTGGGGGAAACTTGGGCGCGCCGCCGAACCCGCCGTGAAGGGGGTCGAAACCCTCAATCATCTGCGCTTTGAAGGCGCGAAAGATGTCGGGGCTGCGCTCGCCGTGCATCGCCGCGTGGCGCATCGCCACCAGCTGCTCTAGCTCGGCTTTCAGTTCCACTGCCGCGCCCAACACCTGACCCCGATTCGACTGCCACACGCTTGCAACCCGTGCCAAGACCTCTGCGAACACCTGCGGCGGGTAGTATGTGCCTCCGTAGAACGGGAAACCGTCGGGCGTGAGAAACACCGACAGGGGCCAGCCCGCATGCCCTGCCATCAGCTGCACCGCGCTGATGTAAATCTCGTCCACATCAGGACGCTCCTCGCGATCGACCTTCACGCTCACAAAGTAGCGGTTCAGGATGTCTGCGATTGCGGGGTTCTTGAACGACTCGCGCTCCATCACATGGCACCAGTGGCACGACGAATACCCGATGGAGAGGAAAATCGGTTTATCCTCCACACGCGCCTTGAAAAACGCCTCCGCCCCCCACGGATACCAGTCCACAGGATTATAGGCATGCTGCAGCAGGTACGGGCTTTTTTCGTCAATCAACCGATTCGGTTTGCGAATAAGCATGGGTTTGCACCTCAGGTATAGAATACCTGTTTTTTCTGGCTCAGCAGGAATCTGTTTCAGGGAGCCGAACTCTGTTTATGCCATGCTCAGCACAATCTTCGGCTTTGATATGCCGACGCGCCTGCTGTTTGGACAAGGCGCAGTGGAGAACTTAGGCTTCGAGTGCGGTCTGAACAACTGGACAAGCGCGCTGATTGTCACGGACGAGGGCGTCCATCGCACGGGACTGACGCAACCCGTCGAGGCGCAGCTGCAGGCACAGGGTGTGCGCTATGCGCTTTACATGGGCGTTGTGCCCAACCCGACGATCGAAAGCATCGAGGCGGCGGTTCCGCAGGCGCAGGACAAGGACATCGTCATCGCCGTCGGCGGCGGGAGCGTGATGGACAGCGCGAAGCTGATTAACGCCATCCGCACGCACGGCGGGCGTGTGCGCGACTACGAAGGCACGGATACTGTCCCCGCGCCGTGTAAGCCGTTAATCGCCATCCCCACCACCGCAGGCACGGGCAGCGAAGTGACTTTTATCGCGATGTTCACGGACGCGGCGAAACATCAGAAAATGCCCGTGCTGAGCCGCTACCTCGCGCCGCACCTGGCAATTGTCGACCCCGAAATGACGCGCAATCTGCCCCCCGCGGCGACGGCGCAGACGGGACTGGACGCACTTACCCACGCGATCGAGGCAATCGTAGACCTGCAGGCGAACCCGTTCTCGGATTTGCTGGCGTTCGAGGCAATTCGGCTGATTACGCGCTATCTGCCGCGCGCGGTCGAGAACGGCGCGGCGGATATGGAGGCGCGCGGCGCGATGGCGTTCGCCGCCACGATTGCGGGCGCGGCGTTCAACAACAGCATGGTCGGGCTGGCGCACGCGATAGCGCATGCCATCGGCGGGCTGTACGACCTGCCGCACGGCTTGTGCTGCGCGCTTGCCCTGCCCGTCGCGATGCACTTCAACCTCGAGAGCCGACGCGACCGCTTCGAGGAAATCGCGCAAGTGATGGGCTACGCCAGCGTCGAATCGGAAGCGGTGCCGATGCCCGGCGCCGTCGTGCAGGGCTGGATGTGGGACAAAACCTTCACTGCCGAAGACGCCATCCTGCGTGTGCGCCAGCTGATGAACGAGGTCGGCGTGCCTGCCCACCTCATCAATGTCGGCGTGGAGGTCTCCGAGAGCGACCTGGAAACGCTGACCGACCTGACGCTGGCGGACGGCTCAATCCTGTTCAACCCTGTCCAGCCGACGCGCGAGCAGGTGAAGGAGCTACTGCGTCATATCGCCACCTATACGGAGTGAACCTATGCTCAGGAAGGAACTGTTCGGGATACCCATAGGGATGTGGGTTCTCAGCGGGCTATACGCCCTGCTGAATATTCTTCTGCGCTCCTACTATATCGATTACGAAGGACTGCGTCAGATTGCGGCGGCGTCCGAGGGGTTCAACCGTGCTCCCACGACATGGTGGAGCGGGCACAGCGTGCTGGGGGTGGCGTTGTTGTGGCTTGTCACGCTGCCCCTGAAGTTCCTAATCCCGCTGGTCGACGCCGCGCAGATTGTGAGTGCGCTCAGTATCTGGCTCTCAGGGCTGATTCTGTTCCGAATCTTACGCCTTACGGGGCTGGGAATGGCGCTGAGCGGCTGGATGGCGTTTCTATTTTATGGCGCGAATGTCGCGTGGGTAAGCGCGTCGATGCTGCCAGTGGCGTCGCTCTCGTTGTGGCTGACGGCGTGGTGGGGGCTGAGCGCGATGCGCTGGTTGGCGGGGCGCGATCTGGATTCAAGTGGCGGCGCGCGACTGGGCGTGCTGGCGGGCCTACTGGGACTGGTGAACCTGTTCGCCCTGATTCCTGCGCTGGCGGCGGGGATTATCGCCTTACGGCGCGGCGGCGGCGCGGGACTGCTGGGCGCGGCAGTGGGCGTCGCGCTCGTGGGCTATCTCGTCGTCTACTTCGTCGTGCTGCCCGCGCAGGTGCAGGTCGGCGGCGCGACGCGCCCCAAGCCCTCCATTGTGGAATGGCTCTGGACAGGCGAAGGCGCAAGCGCGATTGATGTGCCGCGCTACTCAGGGTTATACTGGCGCATGCTGGGCGAGCAGGCGCAGAGTTTCCTGCTGTCGCTGGGGCAGCCGTTTCGCGTGCGCGATGTGTATCAATATACGCTCGGCGGTGGATTCGTCACGCTCATCAAGGGCTTCTTTTTGCTGATTGCGCTGATTACCGTGATTGTGCTGGGGACGCTCCAGTTTTCAGGCGAGCGCGTGGCGACCGATCGGCTGGTCAGCGCGGCGCGCGGGCTGGGCGGCGGCGCGTTGTTGCTCTCTCTCATTATCCTCGTCCTCTGGCAGGGCGACCGGCAGGCGTTCTATTTGTGGACGCTGTTCTGGGCGCTGGTCGGGCTGGGCGGCGGGCTGGGCAGTTATGTCGAAGAGGACGCACGGCGGGTGAATATTATTCTCCCTGCGCTTGCGCTCACGATGCTTGTGTTTGGGTTGATGAAAGCCGCCACCCTACGCTCAAAAGAGCATGACGGCGAACGACAGGAGGCGGAGGCGTTCGCTTTGGGTATCCGCGACGGCGATGCGCTGATTGCCTCCACACGCCTGGCGGAGTGGCTGCGCTACTATGCTGCAGGTAGGGCGCAAGCCATCGACGCCAGCTGCTGGCTCGACCCCGCCACCGATTTCCAGACCACCCTGCAAGCCGCTCGGCAAGAGAACAAACGCGTTGTCCTCTGGGATTACGCGCTGAACCCCGAAATCTACCAACGCGCGGAATTAACATTCAATCCCGCCTGGCTGGAATCGCTGGGCAAGGCGCAATCCGAAGCGCGCAACGCAGGCGGCGCGTACCTGCGCCAATTTGTGAACCTCGTGGTCTATCCGACGCTCACCCTGCAGGCAGGCGAGGTGCAAACCTTCACGGCAAAACCGTAATTTGTAATAGCCATGACTGAAGACGCTTATCTGATTGAAGCCGCGAAACAGGGCGACGACCGCGCCTTTGACAGGCTCTGGGCGCGCCATCGCGACAGGGTGTTCCGCTCGCTGCTCAAAGCCTGCGGCGGGAACCCCGATACGACGCAGGATGTGCTGCAGGACGCCCTGCTGAACGCTTTCAAAGCGTTGCAGCAGTTCCGCGGCGATGCCAGCTTCGCCACATGGCTTTACACTATCGCGCGACGGCTCTGCATCCGCGCCCGCCGCGACCTCGATCGCTTCTACTCGCTTGACGACCCCCTCAGCAGCGACGAGGGGAAAGAGATTCTGCGTCAGCTGATAGACCAATACGCCCAGGATCCCGAAGCGATTGCCATCGAGAATGACCTGCGCGAGCGCGTGCAGCAGGCAGTGGCGGAACTGCCCGACTCGCTTCGCCCCGTATTGCAACTGCGCGACATCGAGGGGCTATCCACCGAAGAGACCGCCGAGAAACTGGGGCTGACCCAGGCGGCGGTGAAGGCGCGCCTCCACCGCGCCCGCGAACTGCTCCGCCAGAAGCTGGAAGTGCACCTGCGGCAAGAATAGGGGACTCGGGCGACCCACTCCCATAAGTAGTGGATTTTGAGCCAAATTCCCCCCATATAGCCGTCTCACCCCTTGACAAACGCGCAATTTCTTGTTATAATTTCAGGGGCTGTTGCCGAGGAGGGCACAACTCCCGTGAAATCGGGCGCAAAATCGCGCCGATATGGCAGGAAACGCCTAAATGGGGCTATAATTAAGACTCGGCGTAAAAACGCGTGGAACCATGCCCAAAGGCGAATCGTATAGTTTCTCGGATACGGAACGCCTATATAGAAACGAACAGACTGGCGAGATTGTGAACCGTTTCACAAGTCGCGCTATGCTAACAGGAGGTGTTATCGAAGTGCCCGTATTGGATGAGGAGATGGATATTTTGATGGATACGCAGGCAACGGCTCGTCTGAACAAGGCGGGGCGGGAAACGCTTTATGACGACCCGCTTAGCCTCGAAATGGACACATCCGACCTGGATGAACTGGATACACTGGAGGAAGATTTCTCCACGCTGGGGTTGGGCAGTCTCGATTTAGGCGACGAGCTGGGCGGCGAGGAAGAGGTCGACTTCTGGGGCGGGGTCGGCGAGGAAACGCCGCACGAGGAAGACAGCGTCGAGATCGAACTCTGGATGCTGCAGAGCCGTCGCTCGCAACTGCTCACGCCCGAAGAGGAGATTCGGTTTTCGCAGCAGGTACAAGAGGGGGAACGGCTTTACAAAATCCGCAGGCAGCTCGCGGAGAGGCGCAAGGTCGACCCTGAGAGCATCAGCGACGAAGAATGGGCGAAGGCGGCGAACCTGCCCGCCTGGGAGCTGGTCGCTCGCATTCAGGAAGCTGAAGAGGCGAAGCGACGCCTAATCGAATCGAACCTGCGTCTGGTGGTCAGCATCGCTAAGCGCTACGCCTCACGCGGCATCTCGCTCGCAGACCTGATTCAGGAGGGTAACCTGGGGCTAATCCGCGCCGTCGAGAAGTTCGACCCCGACCGCGGCTTCCGCTTCAGCACCTACGCTACCTGGTGGATTCGGCGCGCCATCGCCCGCGCGGTCATCAACAACAGCCGCACGATTCGAATCCCCGTCTATGTGGCGGAGCTGATTAACAAGGTCATCAAGACCGAGCTGCGCCTGCAGCAGATTCTGCAGCGCGAGCCGACCGACGAGGAAATCGCGGCGGAGACCAAAATGTCCGTCGAGCGCGTGCGCGAGATTCGACGCGCAGCGGTGGAGCCGATCTCCATCGAAAGCCCCGTCGGCGAGCGCGACAACGCGACGCTCGGCGAGTTCATCCCGTCGTCGCAGGACATCGTGCCCACGCCCGAAGATGTCACGGCGCGGCTCATCCTGCGCGAGCAGATCGATATGATTCTGGAGAAGCTGCAGCCGCGCGAGCGCGATGTGGTGCGCCTGCGCTTTGGACTGGACGACGGGCATCAGCGCACGCTCGAAGAGGTCGGCGCAGAACTCAAAATCACGCGCGAGCGCGTGCGGCAACTCGAGCTGCGCGCCCTGCGCAAGCTCCGACTCATCGGCGAGCGCATCGAAGACCTGCGCCGCAATCAGGGGCTGGAACTCGAAGACGCGCTCGCGCTCATCGAAGAAGTGCAGTAAAACTCCATCGAGCAGGCAGACCGCCTGCTCGATGCGTTTACAACGCCTATGACCGAGACGCGCGTGCCGATACCGACCCTGGAACGCTTAGCCATCTACCTGCGAGTGCTGCTGGACGCTCACGAGGCAGGCATTCAGACCCTCTCCTCGCAGGAGATGGAGCAACATTCGGGCATCAGTGCGGCGCAGTTCCGCAAGGACCTCTCCTACTTCGGCGAGTTCGGCAAGCCCGGCGTCGGCTACTCCGTGCCGGGGCTGATTCAGTGCATCGAGCAGATTCTGCGTCTGGACGAGGAGCAGCCGATTCTGCTGGTGGGCGCGGGCAACATCGGCTCCGCGCTGGTAGGCTACCCCAACTTTCGGGCGCATCGCCTGCGCATCGCCGCCGTGTTCGACAACAACTTCGTCAAAATCGGGCGCCCGTTCGGCGACCTAATCATCGAGGACATCGCACGGATAAAAGAGGTGAACGCCAAGATTGGGGCGCGCTTGGGCATTATCGCTGTGCCCGCCCACGCCGCGCAGGAGGTCGCCAACCTGCTCGTAGAGGCAGGCGTGACAGGCATTCTCAACTTCGCGCCTACTATCCTGCGCACGCCTCCCCATGTGCATGTGCGCAATGTGTCCATCGTGCAGGAACTCGCCGTGCTGTCTTACCATGTCGCGGAGGAGACCGTGTGTGAGGACTGCCGCGGGCGACGGCAAGTAGCAAGGAGCGCAAAATGAACTACGATTTCCTGGTGCTGGGCAGCGGTATCGCGGGGCTGACCTTCGCGATTAACGCCGCGCCGCACGGCTCGGTCGCGATTTTGACCAAAAAACAGCGCTCCGAGTCGAACACCAACTACGCGCAGGGCGGGATTGCCGCCGCGATTGGCGCGGACGACTCGTGGGAGCTGCACCTGCAGGACACGCTGATTGCGGGCGCAGGCTTGTGCGATTGCGAGGCGGTCGAAGTGCTGGTCAAAAACGGACCGCGCCTGATCGACTGGCTGATTGAACTCGGCGCGCAGTTCGACCGCAATCCCGACGGCAGTATCGCGTTAGGTAAGGAAGGCGGGCACTCGCGTAATCGTATCATCCACGCCGCCGACCACACCGGCTACGAAATCGAGCGCACGCTGCTCATCGCCGCCCGAAAAACCCCCCATATTACCGTGCTGGAGCATTATCAGGCGTTAGACCTGGTGTTGAAAAACGGCGAATGCGTGGGCGTGCAGGTGCTGGACACGCTCACGGGCGATTTGTTCGAGATTCGCGCGAAGGCGATTCTGCTGGCGACGGGCGGCTGCGGGCAGGTTTACCTCCATACCAGCAACCCCCTGATTGCCACCGGCGACGGGATTGCGATAGCGTGGCGAGCGGGCGCAACGATTGGCAACATGGAGTTCATCCAGTTCCACCCTACCACGCTCTATCATACGGACGCCCCATCGTTTTTAATTTCGGAAGCGGTGCGCGGCGAGGGCGGGATTCTCAAGCGACGCGACGGCTACCGCTTCATGCCTGATTACGACCCGCGCGCCGAGCTGGCGCCGCGCGACATCGTCGCCCGCGCTATCGACGCCGAACTCAAAAAGACGGGCGACCCCTGTGTGTATCTGGACATCACGCACTTAGACCCCGAATTCGTCAAACATCGCTTCCCCACCATCTATCACACCTGCCTGCAATACGGCATCGATATCACGCAGGAGCCGATTCCCGTCGTGCCTGCGGCGCACTACACCTGCGGCGGCGTGTGGACAGATTTAGATGGGCGCACGACGATTCCGCGCCTGTACGCCTGCGGCGAGGTCGCTTATACAGGCGTGCACGGAGCGAACCGCCTCGCCAGCAACTCGCTGTTGGAGGCGTTAGTGTTCGCGGAGCGCGCCGCGCGGCACGCGACCTCGCGCCGCGACGAGCCGCCGCCCACGCCGAAGCCCTCCTGCATCACGGCGCAGCTGCCCCCGATTGAACCCGCGCCCGAAATCAAAGACCACGCCTACAACTGGGACGCTGACCGCCTGCAGATTCGCAAAATCATGCAGAAGAAGGTCGGCATCGTGCGCACGGTGCAACGGCTGAACGAGGCGCGTTGCGAGCTGGAGCAACTCGCCCCGCAAATCGAAGCCGCCTATTGGGGGTTGCCGCCTACGGTGGAGTCCTGCGAGGCGCGCAATCTGGCAGCGTGCGCCCTGCTGATTACCCACAGCGCGCTCGCCCGCAAAGAAAGCCGCGGACTACACTATGTGCTGGACTATCCCGAAACGCGCGAGGAGTTCGCCGCCTGCCCCACGCTGATTACGCCATGAAAAAAATCGACTGCATCGTCCGCCCGCATAAGTTAGAAGAGGTCAAAACCGCGCTGAACGAGCTGGGTATCACGGGCATGACGGTCAGCGAGGTGCGCGGCTGCGGCAACAGCCCTCCAACCGATGCGTGGCTGGGCGAGGAGACGCTGATCCGACTACCCATCCGCCTGCGTCTGGAGATGATCGTACCCGACTCGATGGTGGAGCCGATTATTGAGACCATTCTGCAGCATGCCCGCACAGGACAGCCCGACGACGGCAAGATTTTCATCCTGCCCTACCGCGACGCGATTCGCATCCGCACGGAGGAGCGCGGCGAGGCGGCGGTATAGCAACGCAACTTGCTCCTTGATAGTGATAAGTCTCTCAAATGTTAAGGCGTCCCGAAATGAGATTCCTCGCTTCGCTCGGAATGACAGGGGGGCTGTGCAAAAATACCCCTGTCATTCCGAGCAGAGCGAGGAACCTCGATGTTTCGTGTCGCGTTTCGGGAGCATTGTTCGCGGGAAGCACTCAAGTCCCTCAAATATTAAAAAGTCCCTGTTGAGATTCCTCGCCTTCGGCTCGGAATGACAGGGCTTGTTGTCATGCCGAGCGGAGCGAGGCATCTCAAGCGTCGGTTACTTTGGGAATGCATGAGCGTCTCCCGTGCCATAGTGTGGTTATTCCATACTTTGGTGGCAGTTTCACATTTGAGGAACTTAAGTGCCTCAAAGATTAAATCGTCTTTTTTTGCTGTTCTTCCCCCCCCCCCTCCAGACCTCCCCCGGGAACGGGGGAGGCGTCGCGGCTGCCCGCGCGTGTGCTCCCTCCCCGCTTGCAGGGAGGGGAGGGGTGGGGTGGGGGTAACTTCGGCGCAGGCATTGGGGTAAAAAGGAACGATTTCACATCGGAGGGACTTATTTATGCGCCTCCCGTACTAAATCGTCCCTTTTTGCCTTGACGCCTGCCGAAGCCGCCGCCCCCACCCCAACCCCCCCCGCAAGCGGAAAGGAAGCGCACACGCAGGCAACTGCAACGTCTCCCCTGTTCACAGGGGAGGTTGGGAGGGGGGGAGAAAGAACAGCAGATAAAGGAGACGATTCTATCTTTGAGGGACTTGACACCCCCGCACGCCGTCGCCCTGTAGAGACGCTATCTCCCCGTAGAAGCGCGATCGCTCGGCGGACGCGGCTGCGACGCCGCGGGAGCTTTCCGACCCGCAGACGACGCCTGACCCCTCGATACGCCTCCCGCCGCACGCCGCCCAGCCTGAGACGCATGCCGATAATCCCCCATCAACACAAACGCCGACCAGAAATACGGGTCTGCATACTTGGGATTACGCAGCAACTCCAACTGCGCCCCCCGCAACGCCTCATCCTTCGCCACGCCCTGCACATACCGACGATAAAACCCCTCCATCAACGCCACCGTCGCCTCGTCCGATACCTCCCACAAACTCATCCCCACACTCCGACTGCCCGCAACCAAAAACGCCCGACCCAAGCT
>CALKLF010000011.1 GCA_937992175.1 uncultured Fimbriimonadales bacterium
AGCGCGGATGGTGCGACGGCATTCTTGCCGTCGCATGTTGAGGATACCCAGGCGACACGACGGCAAGAATGCCGTCGCACCAAAAGAGGGCGTTTTCACATTAGAGGAGCTTAAGTTACTCAAGTGTGAGATCGTCCCCAAAACGCGCGAAGCGCGCGCGGTGCGACGGCATTCCTGCCCTCGCTTGTTGAGAATACACAGGTGGCGCGACGGCAAGAATGCCATCGCACCTGGAGCGACGGCGGCTTGATAAAGGCATCCCACTACAACCTGCAGAGCCTGCCTATTTTTAGTGAACGCAGCGTCGCACGACTCGTCCAATCGGCTGCTGGACAGCATTTTGCGCTTTTATTGCGAGACCGACGCAGCGGGGAACATCCTCCAGCGCGGGCTGTTCAGTCTTTCAGAAGAGACGCATCTGCTATGAGTTCTATCAGTCGGGGCAGCAGTAAGTCTTCCCGCAAAGCATTGAACCGAATGAGATTTCTCGCCTTCGGCTCGGAATGACAGGTTTCTTCGCGCAAAAACCGCTTTGTCATTCCGAGCCGAAGTTGAGGAATCTCGGCATAGGTAGCGAGCTGGGTTAAATCTACAGATACGGATTTGTCGCCCGCTCGACGCCGACGGTCGTGTCGGGACCGTGCCCCGGATGCAAAATCGTATCGTCGGGCAGGGTCAGGACGCGCGTATGCAAGTGCTGGCGTAGCGTCTCGAAATCGGCGTGGGGGATGTCGGTGCGCCCGACGCTGCTGGCGAAAATCGCGTCCCCGCAGAACAGGCGCATCGGGTGCGTGTTTTTCAGTAAAAAGCCGAGATGATCAGGCGCGTGCCCGCGCAGCGCCAGCGCTTCAAACTGCAACGCGCCGACAGTGAACTCGTCACCCTCGCGCAGGAAGCGGTCGGGCGGCGGAACAGGCTCTACGGGCGGTAGGTTCAGATAGACGGGGTGTTCGTGAGCATGCTGCGCCCACAGTTCCCACTCGACCTCGGAGATCCAGAACGGCGCGCCCGTGTGCTGTTTCAGGGCGCGCACGCCTACCACATGGTCAAAATGCCCGTGCGTGGCTAAAATGGCGAAGACAGGTGGGTTTCCCAGCGCATGCAGGCGTTCTATGATGCGCTCCGCCTCCATGCCAGGGTCGATTACTATCGTTTCACGGGTCGCCGCGCACTGCACGAGGTAACAGTTCGCCTGCAGAACGCCCAGCGGCAGTTTTTCGATATGCACCATCAGGGCATGTAGTTGACGACGGCGGTCAGCACGAACATCGTGACGGCTAAAATCAGCGTCAGGCGCGACAGGTTGTCATCGAAGCCGGGCTTCGCCTTGCCGAACATGCTATCCGCCGCGCCCGGACTGAAAATACCTTCCGAGCGCGAGGTCTGAATGGCGACCAGCCCGATGAACAGCGCCATGATAATCATGTCCACCCAGGTCAGCACGATTTTCAGGATCTCCATTGTCGCTCCTCGTCGTAGGGATCGATGTTCTGGATGCGCTCGCGGATTTCGTCGACAGGCTCTTCGAGTGAGCGCGTGACTTCCTCGCCCGCTTTTTTGAATTCGCGCATGGCTTGCCCGACCGAGCGCGCAATCTCCGGCAGCTTGCGCGGGCCGAAGATGAGCAGCGCGATTACGAACAAGACCATGATTTCGGTAAAGCCGATGCTTCCGAACATAGATTTCCCTCCGCCCTCTGGCGGCGCGTGTATTATACCTCTAAAGCTTGCCCACTCGATACGAGCTTCCTCAAAGCGTTTTAGGGTAAGGCTGGAATGGAACTCGGTGTAGTAACTCAGGGCACGCTCGCAAATGGGCTGATTTAATAGATAACCTGCAACCGTTGAGTCAGCGTGTAGACATTCATAGTTAGATAATACCTAAAGTCCCGCCCACTCGATGTAGGCGCGTACCCAGCCTGCGAACGCGCCGCCGAACAGCATCACGAGCAGCGCGCCGACCGCCAGAAAGGGACCGAACGGCAACATGGTCGGCGTCTCTTCGAACGAGTCATCGAGGGGTTCCTCTTCAGGTTGACCCAGCGCGGCGTACACGCGCTGTTGCACGCGGCGGGGCAGGAGCGTAATCAGCGCGTCTACCCAGAGCGTGTAGAGCGCGCACGAGAGCAACAGGCTCCCCAGCGGTTCAGGCGGAATCGGCTCTTCGTCGGTTGGTTCTGTTGAGCTGAGTCGCGCCGCGTGACGGCTCCGTAGCAGCGTCCACAGCCCGCCCAGAATCGCGCCCGTCGCGATGGAGACGGCGAAGGCGACCAGCATACCCGGCGCGAGCAGCAGCGCGCCCATCCCACGCACGAGCTTGATGTCGCCGTGCCCCATCGCGTCCTTGCGGAACCCAATCCGCCCCAGAATCGCAATCAGGCTGAACAGCCCCGCGCCCAGAAGCGCGCCCAGCGCAGCGTTGCGCAGGTTCAACACGCCCAGCGACGCCCACTCCCAATCGGTCGGCGCGCCTTTCAGCAGCCCCGCATGCAGCAACCCCAGAATGAGCAACGCCACATTCAACTCGTCGGGAATAATGTAATGCTGCAGGTCAATAAAAAAGATGGCAATCAGAACCGACGCCGCAAGCGCGTAGCACACAAAGCGCAACGGCGACTCGCCCATAATCAGCCACTGATGCCACAGCCACGCCCATACTGCCGCGTTCCACAACTCCACCAGAAAGTAGCGGATTGGTATCGAGGCGCGGCAGTAGCGACACTTGCCCGCCTGAACCAGATAACTCAACAGAGGAACCAGGTCGCGCACGCCGAGCCGATGTCTGCAGGCAGGGCAGTGCGAAGGCGGGAACGCAATCGAAAGGTTTCGGGGCAGACGGTAAATCAGCACATTCAGAAAGCTGCCTACCGCCGCCCCGAACGCGACGCCGAAAACGATGCTCCACGCAGGAAGCATTAACTCTGATTCTGGCTGAGGTTAGAAATTACCTCAATCATTGGTAAGAACATTGAGATGACGATGAAGCCGACGATGAAGCCCAGTAACACAATCATCACCGGCTCAATCGCCGCTGTGAGGCTCGCGATGGTCATCTCCACCTCGTTCTCGTAGAAGTCGGCGATTTTGTTGAGCATGTGGTCGAGCGAACCCGATTCCTCGCCGACGCTGACCATATGCACCACCATCGGCGGGAACATCTTGCTGCGCTGGAGCGGGTCGGCGATTTTCTCGCCTTCGCGGATTCGGGCGCGCGATTCGATCACGGCGTCCGACACGACCGAGTTGCCCACCACGCCCGCGACGGTCTCCATCGCCTGCAGAATCGGCACGCCCGACGCCAGCAGCGTGCCCATCGTGCGGCTGAAACGCGCCATCACGATTTTATGATGGAGCGGACCGAACACGGGGATACGCAGCTTCACCCGATCGGCGACGCGCCGTCCGACGCGCGTGCTGACGAACAGTTTGTAGGCAATCAGCACCGCCAGCACTGCGATAATCACCACATACCAGCGTTGCGTGAAGAGCGCGCTGAGGTCAATCAGGAACTGCGTGGGCGCGGGCATCTCCTTAATGCCCAGCTCTTTGAACAGGCTGGCAAACTGTGGCACGAGCCACGACACGAGGAAAATCACGATGCCGACCGCCGCCAGCAACACGATGACGGGGTAGGTCAGCGCGGAGCGGATTTTGCGCCGCAGCTCCACATCTTTTTCGAGGAAGCCCGCGATGCGCTGCAGCGACTCTTCCAGCACGCCGCCAACCTCGCCCGCGCGAATCAGACCGATAATCAGCTGGCTGAATGCTTTCGGGTGGCGCGCCATCGAGCGGGAGAGGCTCTCGCCCGATTCGACGCGGGCGGAGAGATCCATCAGAATCTTGCGCAGGCGGGCGTTGTTCGTTTGCGCCTGCAGCACATCGAGACAGCGAATGAGCGACACGCCCGCGTCGAGCATCGTGGAGAACTGGCGGGCGAAGATGGCGAGGTCGCTCAGCTTCACGCGCCCATAGCCGCCCGCGGGCACGCGCGGCGCCTTGCGGTCCTCGGTGATTTCAATGACCTGCAGCCCTTCGGCTTGGAGGCGTTTTTTCAGTTCCTCTGCGTTGGGCGCTTCAACCTTGCCCGAACGGGTTTGCCCGTTCGCGTCTCGTATCGTGTAGTTGAAGTACGGCATAGACGGTTCGCCTCCTGAGTATTAGCGTCCGCGCGGGGGCGGCGGGGTTCCCGGCGCGCCCGGCACGCCGCCCGTCGGCGCAATCATCTTGCGCAGCTCGTCGGGGTTAATCGCCCGCGACATCGCCTCTTCGTAGGTCACCCAGCCCTTCACATAGAGGTCGCGTAGCGACTGATCCATCGTCTGCATGCCCAGCTGCCCGCTGGTCTGAATCATCGTGTGGATCTGGTGCGTCTTGTTCTCGCGGATGAGGTTTCGAATGGCGGGCGTGGCAATCATCACCTCGACAGCGGGCACACGCCCCGGCTGCCCCGCGCGCGGCAACAGCTGCTGACTGATAATCGCCTGCAGGTTGTTCGCTAACTGAATGCGAATCTGCTCCTGTTGCCCCGGCGGGAACACATCGACAATACGGTCAATCGACTCGGCGGCGTTGTTCGTGTGCAGCGTTGCGAAGACCAGGTGTCCCGTCTCGGCAGCGGTGATGGCAAGCTGAATCGTCTCCAGGTCGCGCATTTCGCCCACCAGAATCACATCCGGGTCTTCACGCAACGCGGAGCGCAGCGCCGCCGCGAACGACTTGGTATCCTGCCCCAGCTCGCGCTGGTTGATGATACTCGACTTGTGCTGGTGCAGATACTCAATCGGGTCCTCAACGGTGATGATATGCACGCTGCGTTCGGTGTTAATCTGATTAATCATCGCCGCAAGCGAGGTGGACTTGCCCGATCCTGTGGGACCCGTCACCAGAATCAGTCCGCGCGGGCGGCGCGTGAGTTCTTCCAGCACGGGCGGCAAGTTCAGCTCGCGAATGGTGGGCACGCGCGCGGGGATTAAGCGGAACGCCGCCGCCACCGCGCCTTTATCTTTATACACATTCACGCGGAAACGCGCGATTTTGTGCAGGCTGTAAGAGAAGTCCAGTTCGTAGTTCGTTTCGAACTTTTGAATCTGCTCGTCGGTGAGAATCTCGTACATCATGCGCTGCGTCTGCGTGGGCTGCGCTTTTTCGTAGTTCAGGCGCAGCAGTTGCCCATCGACGCGAATCACGGGCTCCACGAACGGGCACAGGTGCAGGTCGGACGCGCCCTTTTCGGTAACGATGTAGAGCAGCTCGTCGATATGCGTATCTTCGAGGCTGCGCGGTTGTGCTACGGCAGGCGCAGCGGGTGCGGAGGGAGTAGCGGTCGCCGTTCCACCTCCGTTCGCGGGCATACTCGGTGTCGGGTTCATATTCATGGTTCGGTGAGACCTCCTTGTGGTATCAATAGAATCCTGCGGTGAAGACCACGCGGCGCACCTCGTCGGGCGTGGTGACGCCCTCCAGTACCTTAATCAATCCATCCTCGCGCAGTTCCTTCATGCCGTTCGCTTTCGCCGCCTCTTTGATGTCGGAGAGCGGCGCGCGGCGCACGATGAGTTCGGCGATTTCGGCGTTGACCACCATCAGTTCATAGATGCCGACGCGCCCGGCGAAGCCGCGCCCGCGGCAGTGGTCGCAGCCGACGCCTTCCCAGATGGTGACCATCTGGTCGGGGTCTTCAATCTGGAATCCGAAGGCGCGCAGGTCGGCGGCGGGGATTTCGCGCGGCTCTTTGCAGTGCTGGCACACCCGACGCGCGAGGCGTTGCGCCATCACGCCTGTCACGGTCGCCGCAATCAGGTACGGCTCCACGCCCATGTCCACCATACGAATCACGGCGGACGGCGCGTCGTTTGTGTGGAGCGTCGACAGCACTAAGTGTCCCGTCAGCGCGGCTTCAATCGCAATCTCCGCCGTCTCCAGGTCGCGCATCTCGCCCACCATGATAATGTCGGGGTCTTGACGCAGGAACGCGCGCAGCGCGCTCGCAAAGGTCAAGCCTGCCTTGCGGTTCACCTGCACCTGCGCGATGCCCGGCAACTGGTACTCAATCGGGTCTTCAATCGTCAAGATGTTCTTTTCGACGGAGTTCAGCTTGTGAAGTACCGAATACTGGGTGGTGGTTTTGCCCGAACCTGTGGGACCTGTGGACAGCACCATGCCCTGCGGCTGGATCACGAGTTCTTCCAGTCGCGCCTGCGTTTCAGGCGTGAAGCCGAGTTTGTTCAAACCGAGCAACACGCTGGTCTTGTCCAGAATACGCATGACGATTTTTTCGCCGTGGGGGGTAGGGATGGACGAAACGCGCAGGTCATAGTCCTTGTTCTGATAGCGGATGGGAATGCGTCCGTCTTGCGGCAGTCGTTTTTCGGCGATGTTCATCTCCGCCATGATTTTGTAGCGGGAAATAAGCGGGGCTTGCACATATTTGGGCAGCGAGAGGGCTTCGTGCAGCACACCGTCGATGCGGTAGCGGATGCGCAGGTTGCGGATTTGCGGCTCCACATGGATGTCGCTGGCGCGCTCGTTGATGGCTTGCTGGATGATGGTGTTCGCCACGCGCACGATGGGACCCTCTTCGGCTTCGCGCAGCACGGCTTTTTCGTCCTCTTCGGCTTCACCGCGCGCGCTGTAGGCGGCGATGTCGGTCATCACGCTGCCACGCAGGTCTTGCGCACGCACAGGCGCCGCCGCGCTCTCGCCCCCCCCTGTCGCCGCGCCGTCCGACGCGGAGCCACCGTAGGCTTTGCGAATCGCGTCCTCAATCGCCCCTGGCGCGGCGATGACCTGACGCACCGTACAGCGCGAGTTCACCCGCACATCGTCAATCGCCATCACATTGTTGGGATCCGCCATCGCTAGGTAGAGGATGTTGCCATCCTTCTTCACGGGGATGACATTATAGCGCTTGGCGATATGCTCCTTGACGACATTAATCGCGGACGGCTCGGGCTGCACGCGATCCAGATCGACGAAGGGCATGCCCAGCTCGAACGCTTTGGCTTCATAGGCGTCGCGCTCGCTCACCACCGCCTGATCGATCAAAATCTGAATCAGGTCCTTGCCCGTCGACTGTTGCACCCTGCGTGCATCTTCCAGCTGTTCTTGCGTGACTAAGCCCTTCTCCAGCAGATATTCGCCTGCCGTTCTGCGTGTCATAGCCATTGGTTATCACTCCTACCCATAGTCCCTGCCGCTTGCATAATTATAGCATGTTCTCATTTCGCGCAAGCGGTGCGGTATAATACCACAGGCGGGAGCGGATTCCTGCCATTTCGGAACGGAGGAGAATGAAAATGCGAATGATGTGGCTGGTGGGACTGGCGCTGACTGTCGCGTTGAGCGGCGCGCAGGCGGGCGGGCGCACGCAGCGCGGCACGACGCCGCAGGACGACGGGCGTGTCCCTATTGCGCAGGTGGCGCAGGAGGTCGCGCAGAAGTTCAAGGTGCGAATTATCGTAGACCCCGCGCTTACGGTGCGGGTGACCCCAACGCAGGCGGATACGCTGGAGAAAGCGCTGGACGACCTGGTCGCCAACGCGCGCGATGTGGTCTGGCGCAAGGTGTATACCAATAAAGTGCTGGGCATGGAGCCGAACCCAGAGCAGATTATAAGCGCGACGCGCGCACTGCTTTCGATTGAGCTGGGCGGGGTGATGGTGGTGAACCCGCGCACGGCGACGCTCAACTCGTTCGTGGCGAACTACCCTGCGCCGCCGAACTTGGAAGATACGCTGGAACAGATGCAGCCGCCGTTCAGCGCGAAGCCTGTGTATGTGATTCTGAACCCGCGCCTGCAGCAAGCGGCGCCGCGCGGAACCCCTACGGAACAGTTCAATCAGCTCCAGCAGCAGCTTTTCGAACTGCTGGCGCGCATGTCCCCTGAGGAGCGTAGTCAGGCGTTGCGCGCAGGCATGAGCATGTGGATGAACGCCGACCCTGCCCTGCGCAATCAGATGATTCTGGAAGGTATGCGCATGTCGTTCGAATACTGGCAGTCCCTCTCGCCCGACCAGCAGCGCGAGATGATGGAGATGGGACGCAAGTTTTTCGAGCAGTATATGGGCGGCGGACCGATGGAGTACTGACGTGACTGGAAACCGTCGTTGAGCGGTCTCCAGTTAACATTCCACCCGCTGGCGCAGCCGCTGGATTCGTTCTTGCAGGCGGGGGTCAGTGCGCAGTCGCTGCTCCGCCTGCTTGTAGGCGTGCAGGACGGTGGTATGGTCGTTGCGTCCGAGCGCTTCGGCGATGCGCGTCCACGATTCGCCCGTCGCCTCGCGCGCGAGGAACGTCGCAATCTGTCGCGCCTGCACAACCTCGCCGCGCCGACTGTTGCCCGTCAGTTCCTCCTGTGGCACGCCCAGCTCCTCACACACGATGCGCAGCACACGCTCCAGCGTGGGCGTCTGCGGCGCGCGGGGCTGCGCGTTCACTAAGTACGCATGGAGCGCCTGCGCCGCCAGCTCCAGCGAGAGCGGCTCGCCCGTGATCGAGCTTTGCGCAATCAGGCGCGTCAGCACGCCCTCCAGTACCCGAATGTTCGACTGAATCTTATCCGCGATGAACTCGGCGATCCCCAGGGGCAACAGCACACCGTCGCGCTCCGCCTTGTTCATTAAAATCGCGATGCGCGTCTCCAAGTCGGGTGGCGCAATGTCCGCGCACAGCCCCATCTCGAATCGCGAACGCAGTCGCTCCTCGACGCCAATCAGGTCGCGTGGGGCTTTGTCGCTGGTCATCACGAGCTGTCGCCCCGCGCCATGGAGCATGTTGAAGATGTGGAAGAACTCCTCCTGCGTGCGCTCCTTGCCTGCGATGAACTGCACATCGTCCACCAGCCAGAGTTGCACGGGGCGGTAGCGTTCGCGAAACTCATCGGCTTTCTGCTGGCGCGTCGCCTGCACATAGCTGCGCAGGAACTCTTCGCCGCTAACATAGACCACGCGGGCGTTCGGAATGCGCTGCAGGTACGCCTGTCCAACAGCGTGCAGCAGGTGCGTTTTGCCCAGTCCCGGCGCGCTGTAGATGAACAGCGGGTTATAGCGGTTGCTTGCGCCCTGTGCGACGGCGAGCGCGGCGGCGTGCGCCAGACGATTGCTCCTGCCCACCACAAAGGTCTCAAAAGTGAAATTCGGGTTGAACTCAGGAGTCGGATAAGCCAATGACGGCGGCGGGGTCGGCGCAGGCGCGACAACAGCGGGCGCAGGTTCAGCAGGCTGCGCAGCGTCCTCGCCAATCAGTGCGACAGAGACAGGAAAGCCCAGTTGCTGGCTCAGCAGCTCCTGCAGGTCGCGCTGGTAGCGCTGCTGAATCCAGTTCCGCCCGAACGCGCTGTCCAGCTGCAGGCGTACCTGATCGCCCTCGATGCCTGCCAGCGTAATCGCTTCCAGGTATCGACGGCTGGAGAGAGGAACGCGGGGCAGTAACGCCTGAATCACATTACGCCACGCCCGACGCAACCGCGCCGCGTCGACATCCTCTCCAAGCTGCAACTGCTCTGGCACATAGTCATCCCTGCGCATGGTGGTCATGCGTCCCTGCTCTCGCCTGCGGGGTAGCGTATATATTAGCATGTCGCTCCCCCCTTCCTGCAAATGTTAAGGGCAAAGGAAACCTATCAGAAAGCACTCTGCAGCGTTTAAATGACTGACAAGTAAGTCTTTCGCTTTTTTACAAGGATTTCAGCGTTCATTCGCGTTTTTGCTTGGTCTAATCAATCGGTTGTGGGGGCTACAGACGCCTATACAAGATTTGCCTCTTCTCCCTTTCAAAACCCTCGTGTTCAGGTATAATAACGCCCCATGATAACGCGGCAAGCTTTTGACGCAGAACTGCAGGAGCTGGAGACGAAGGTGCTTGCGATGGCAAGCATCGTGGAGGGGATGGTCGCCGATGCGGTGGAGGCGCTCTGGCGCAACGATATGCACCGCGCTGAGCAGGTACTCAAGCGCGACGACGAGGTCGACCAGATCGATGTGGAGATCGAGTCCAGCTGCCTGCGCCTGATTGCCCTGCAGCAACCGATGGGCAGCGACCTGCGCATCATCGGGACGATTATGAAGATGATTACCGATATCGAGCGTATCGGCGACTACGCGGTCGATGTCGCCAAAGCCGCGCGCAAGATTCAGGACGAGCCGCCAGTGGAGCAAATGGTGGACATTCCCCGCCTCGCGAACGCCGCGCGCCGCATGCTGCTGGAGAGCATCGAGGCGTATGTCAAGCGCGACCTGCAGAAGGTCATCCATGTGTGTCAGCAGGACGACGAGGTGGACGAAATCTACCGACGGATCCGCACGCAGCTGCAGGAGATTATGCGGGCGCACCCCGAGCAGGTGACGGCGGCGTCATGGCTGCTGCTGACGGCGCACTATCTGGAGCGCATCGCCGACCACGCGACGAACATCGCCGAGCGGGTCTGGTTCATGGAGACAGGACGCCTTGAGCAGCTCGCCAAGAAGCACAAGAGCGGCGCGCTGGAGGAGGCGTTCGCCGAAGCAGCGCAGCACGCCGCCGAAACTCAGACGGGCGAAAACGACACGAATGCTCTCCCTGTCTGAACGCTGGCAGGCGTTGCAGGAGCGTATCGCCGCCGCGTGCGCGCGAGCGCGACGCGACCCTGCCTCGATTGCCATCGTTGCCGTGAGCAAAGGCGTCGCGCCTGAACGAATCGCCGATGCCTATGCGCTCGGACTGCGCGATTTCGGCGAAAACTACTGGCAAGAGGCGCGCACCAAACTGGACGCGCTCCCCCACGATATACGGTGGCACTTTATCGGGCATCTCCAAACCAATAAGGTCAAATATGTTGTGGGGCGGTTTGCATTAATACAAGTGGTAGATAGGGTATCCTTACTGCAGGAGATTCAGCGCGTGGCGATTCGCAAAGAGGTTGTGCAACCCGTGCTGATTGAAGTGCGCCTTGCAGAGGTCGCAGGCAGGGCGGGCGTCGCGCTGGAGGCGGCGCATGCGCTCATCGAGGAGACGCTGAAAACGCCCAGCGTCGCCTTACATGGGCTGATGGGCGTCGCGCCCTACACGGGCGATGAACGCGCTATCCGCGCGACGTTCCAGAGCCTGCGCCGCCTGTACGAGCAGTTGCCCGCGCCGAATCGAAAATGGCTCTCGATGGGCATGAGCCACGACTTCGAGATTGCCATCGAAGAGGGCAGCACGATGCTGCGTCTCGGAACCGCGCTCTTTGGCGAGCGTTCGTAGCACGGGCGTCCTCGCCCGTGTGCGAACTTTGCTGGAGCGAGACGCTCAAGCCACTGGACAGGGAGGTTGAACTATGAGCCACTACTACGAGGAGATGGAGGAACAGTACGAGGACAGACAGACCCTGTGGACGCGCCTGCGTTCACTGGTGGGGCTAACCCGCGAACAGGAGGACGAGAGCGACGCCATCCCCGCTGCTGCCACGAACATCCGCTATCGCCGGTTCCATGCTTACCATATATGCATCCGGAAGGAGGTGCATAGCCTTGAAGACGCGCGGATCGCCGCGGACGGGCTGAAAGAGGGCGTTCAGCAGATCATCAACCTGGCGTCCACCCCTCAGGGTGTGCGTGAGCGCGTGATTGACTTCCTTAACGGTGTGGTTTACGCGATTGAGGGCTGTGTGGAGCGCGTGAGCGAGCATGTGTTCGTCTACGCGCCGCCACAGGCAATTATCGACGCGCCTGATACCGCACGCTCAGAACGCGCCTGAGGACGCGCTCTGGTGACAAGTCAGACCGCAAGCGCGAGCCTGGCTTCTCGGTAGTGTCAGTGTGGCATACCCCCCCTTGATATTTAGCCACGCTAAAGGGTATATTTATGGAAAATGGCGACTGCTACCGCTGTTGAGGAGCCGATGCGCAGGCAAACGCGCGCGAAACCGACCGTACTGATTGTGGGCAACCCGAATGTGGGCAAGAGCGTGCTGTTCCATAAACTCACAGGACGCTATGTGACGGTTTCGAACTATCCAGGCACAACGGTCGAGATTGCGCGTGGGCTGATGCGCTATCGCGGACACGAATTTGTGATTATCGATTCGCCGGGCATGTATTCGCTTTCGCCGATTACCGACGAGGAGCGCGTAGCGCGGCGCATCCTGCTGCGTGACCGTCCCGACCTGGTGTTGCATGTGATCGACGCGAAGAATCTGGCGCGCACCCTGCCCCTGACGGCGCAATTGATGGAGACCGGCGCGCCCGTGGTCGTTGTGCTGAACATGATGGACGAGCTGGAGCGCGCTGGGCTGAGCATCCAGATCGACGCGCTGGCGCAGCAGCTCGGCGCGCCCGTGTTGCCGACGGTCTGCCTTTCGGGGCAGGGCGTCGACACCGTGAAGGAGCTGATTTATGAGCGTCTCGCCGCCCCCCACGCCGACCTACCCGCCCGCGATTGAACACGCCGTCGCGCACATCAGCGACCTGCTGCGCGGCGACTACGCGCTCAGTCCTCGCACCATCGCGCTGCTCCTTTTGCAGGACGACCCCGAAATCTGGGACGAGGTCGAGGCGCAGGAGAGCGCAGGCACGCTGGAGCGCATCCGCACGCTGAAAACGGAGCTGGAAAAGGCGGGCGAGACGCCGCTCGCTTGGCAGATTGAGCATCAACGCCAGCTCTGGAGCCAGCAAATCGCCGCGCAGGTCACTCAGGCGACCCGCCCCGCGCGCCCCCACACCCTCGCCGACTGGATTGGATGGCTCTGTATGAACCCGTGGACGGGGTTCCCCATCCTCGTGCTCGTACTTTACTTCGGACTGTATCAGTTCGTGGGCGTGTTCGGCGCGGGAACCGTCGTCGGGCTGATCGAAGAGAACCTGTTCGGCGAGTATATCAACCCCTTCGTGGAGAACCTCGTGCGCTCGATTGTGCCCTGGCAGGCGATTCAGGAGTTGCTGGTGGGCGAATATGGGGTGTGGACGCTGGGCATGACCTACGCGATTGCGCTGATCCTGCCGATTGTGACCTTCTTCTTTCTGGTGTTCGCGCTGCTGGAGGACACGGGCTATCTGCCGCGCCTGGCGATGCTGATTGACCGCGCGTTCAAGGCGCTGGGGTTGAACGGGCGCGCGGTCATCCCGATGGTGCTGGGCTTCGGATGCGACACAATGGCGACGGTGGTCACGCGCGTGCTGGAGACCCGCCGCGAACGCATCATCACGACGCTGCTGTTGACGCTGACCATCCCCTGCTCGGCGCAGCTGGGCGTGGTCCTCGCGCTCCTCTCGGCGTATCCACTGGGGCTGGCAATCTGGGCGGGGGTGATTGCGCTGGTCTTTCTGGTTTCGGGCTGGCTGGCGGCGCAGGTGTTGCCCGGACGCACGACGCCGTTCTATATGGAGATTCCCCCGATGCGCCTGCCGAGCCTGTCGAATGTGTTGCTGAAGACCCTTGCGCGATTGCAGTGGTACTTTCTGGAGGTGTTGCCCCTGTTCCTGATTGCGAGCATGCTCATCTGGGTGGGGCAGCTGACGGGGCTGTTTGACCTGGCGTTGCGCGCCCTGACGCCGCTGACGCAGTTGCTGAGCCTGCCCGCGCAGACGAGCGTGGCGTTCCTGTTCGGCTTCTTCCGACGCGACTACGGCGCGGCGGGGCTGTATGATCTGCACGAGAAGGGCTTGCTCACAGGCAACGATATGCTCATTACGGCGGTGGTGCTGACGCTGTTTGTGCCCTGTGTGGCGCAGTTTCTGATTACAATTAAAGAACGGGGCTGGAAGATCGCGCTGGCGATGTTCGTGATTGCGATGACCGTCGCGTTTGGCGTTGGGTTCCTGCTGAGCCAGGCGTTGGGCGCGTTGGAGGTGCAGGTCGGATGAGGTGCAGTTTTTGCGGGCATGAGTTGACGGATGCGGGCATCGAGAAAGCCTGTCGGGGGTGCGCGGCGTTTGGGGGCTGCCGACTGGTGAAGTGCCCGCGTTGTGGCTACGAGCAACCGCAGGAGCCAAGATGGATACGGAGCATCGTGGATTGGGCGCGGCGGAGGCGGCAGGGGAGAGCGCAGGACGCGCCCTCCCGTTGACGCAGCTGCCGACTGGCGCACAGGCGCGCATCGTCCGGGTCGTCCATGACCACGATGGGCACTGGCGCAAGTTGAGCGCGCTGGGCGTCACGCCCGGTGCGACGCTCTACCTGCAACAACGATTCCCGACCTACGCCGTTCGGATCGGCATGTCCACCATTGCTGTGGACGCGCTGCTGGCGTGCCTGATTTATGTTGAGCCTCTATAACCCGCGGCTTGAGCGTCCCCGCTCAAGCGCAGGTAGCTCCGACACGGGCGAGACGCCCGTGCAGCAGGCGTGGCTTGAACATCGGCTGCGCACGGGCGTCCCGCCCGTGCTACAGGCACGCCTGCACGGACAAGATGTCCGTGCTACAATCACCAAACTTCATCGAGCGCGTCGCGCAACAGGCTGTACGCTCCCACGATACAGGCGACCGCGAGCGCAAGGGCTATGGCTGAAAGCATCGATTCACCTCCCCTTCTGGGCTACTGAATCGATTATGCCGTCTGTAGGGCGTCTATTTTATGGTGAAGTTGCGGGATTAGCCCATTTTTAAGTCGTCGGCGGGACGCCGACGCTACGAGCGTGTTCGCGTAGCGTCGGCGGGACACCGACGATTCGTGCTACTTGAAACCCCAACCGGTATTAGTCCCACTTCTCCCACAAATCGGGGCGCTGGGTGCGCGTATATTCCACTGAGGAGCAGAAAGTGTTATTGTTGCGCTCGCACTCGCGCTCAGGCAGCCCATACAGCGCCTCAAACGGCGTGGCTTTGGTGTGCCCGTCTGCGTAGGTCACCGTAACTTGCCCCTGATGCCGCCCGTGCGGACGCTGATGGAATCCTGGAGGGAATCCTGGCGGCGTGTTGAAGCCGTAGTGTTGCCATTCCGTGCGCAGGAACGGGGAGTGAACCACATTCATATGGAATCCGAACTGGTCGTACAGCGGTCGGCTGCCCGTACCCGACGGCACGCCGTCCATCACCATCACATGGTTCGCAGGCGCGGAGAGCTGGGCAAGCGTTTTGCTTGGAGGATAGACCTGTGGCGGGAAGGAGCAGCCCGCCGAGAACCCCATCGGCGAGGGATACGCCGCGCCGTAGCCGATGCGCCCCTCACAGAGTAAACGACGACTCGTCGCGGAGTTCGGATCCGAAAGCGGCTTCGCGTTCGGACAACGCGAGTAGAGATTGTCGCGCGAGTAGGGTTGCAGCCAGTAGAGGTAGCCGATGGAGGTGCAACTCGTATACCCGCCGCCGCAAAAGCCAGGCGGCGGAATCAGCTGGTTCTCCGCCAGCGGGAAGGTCTCGTCATAATCCTGCACATACATCATCGCGGCGATGCCAATCTGTTTATTCTGGCTCAGACACTGCGTTTGACGCGCTTTCTCACGCGCTTGCGCGAACACAGGGAACAGAATCGCCGCCAGGATCGCAATAATTGCGATTACTACGAGCAACTCAATCAAGGTAAAACCGCGTCGTTTCGTCATCGTCGATCACCACTGCAATTATACCTTAGATTTATAGGGTTAAGCGACGAGTTCGCCTGAAAGGATGGGCGGCGCGATAGCCACACGCCTTAGTACTCCAGCAGTACCGTCGGCTCCAGCGGATAACAGCCCATCGACGCGCCGTAAATCGCAATCCCGCCGGGCAAGTCGGGGGGCACAATCAGACGGATGCGGATTTGCCTGTCCTGCTGCAGCCTCGCCCGCAGCACGGGGGTCAGCTCCAGCGTCGCCTCCATGAGGTAGCCGTATGAGCCGCGCTCGGTTCCCGCCCAGTGCGAGAGGACTCCGCGCGCGTCGGCGGGGTCGTCGGGCAGTTCCCATGTAGCGACGCGCTCGCCCGCCATCTCCACCAGCACGCGCGAAGGGTATTTGTTGCCGTCGGTTTGGGGGTAGTCGTCAGGGTGGACGCGCTGCGCCCAGTCGACCTTTTCGCGTCCTGCTTTCGCGCTCACCTCCATCCGTAGGCGGACGCGCTTCGCCTCGCTCAGCGATACGCCTTCGGGAATGGCGACGGTGTACTCTACATAGCCGTGCCCGCGCGCCCAGTGCTTACCCTGCATCGGCTTCTCAGGCTGGCTCTGCAGGTTGAACGCGCTGGCGACATACTCCGTCGGCTTGAAACGCAACACTACCTGCCCCCGCTTGAGTTCGAACGCGGGCAACTGCTCCATCCCCACCAGCCACTGCGTGTAGTTGGTGTGGACGCGCAGTCGGTTCCAGTCCTCCGCCCAGACGACCAGCGTCACGAGGCACGGTTTGTCGGGCAGCTGGAGGCTCGCAATCGTGAGCGGCGTGAGGCGATAGGGCGGCGTGGTGGTGAACACTTGCCGCTGCACGCGACCGCGCCGACGGTTGCCGAGTGCGTCGATATAGTCCAGCCGATAGAGCAGCGTGAACGGCTTGTCTACAAACCTGCCCGAATAGTGGCTGAACAGAATCGGAACCTGCACGGTCTCGCCCAGCGCGGCGCGTTTAATCGCGGGCAGGTCGATTACCAGAAAGTCGGTCGCGAACACATCCCGCACGCCCATCCGCTCCGCCCAGAAGTCGAAGCCGTACTCCTTGGGGCTGCGGTCGTAGTTATACACGCCGTTATGCTCCCACTCGATGTCGGTTAGCTCGGTGTAGACATAGCCCACGAGCCGGTCCATGCTGCGCAGCGTGTTGGTGAGCGCAAGCCCGCCCCACGACCAGTCGCCGTCGCCGTCGAACGCCGCGAGGTAGCCGTACTCGTTATTGATAAACGGCTCGCCCTGACTGACGCGCCCATCAATATAGTTCCAGTTCTTGCCGACGCCTACCTCCTGACGGTTCACAATCTGATACTGATGTCTGAACAGGTCTACATTCCTGCCGTACCAGTGGAACGAGTTCAGCTCGGTTTCTAAGTGCGCCCAGCCCGTGTTATCCTGCACGAGGCGCGTGGGGTCGAGTTCTCTGGCGAGCCGATACATCTGCAGCGTCCAGTCCACGCGATGGGCGCGGTTCTCTTCAGTAAGCCTGCCAATGCCCCATTCTTCGTTGAACACCGTCCAGATGATGATACTGGGGTGATTGAAATCGCGCCGAATCTGGTCGCGCATGGTTTGCTCGAACAGGCGTCGGGCGCGCTCGGAGGGGGTGAAAAAGCAGGGGATGTCCGCCTGTATCAGCATACCGAGTTTATCCGCCCAGTAGAGTTTGCGCGGCTCGTCGGCTTTGATGTGGATGCGCAACAAGTTGAAGCCCGCGCGTTTGGCAAGTTCGATATCGCGCTTCAAAAACTCGTCGTCAGGGGCGGTGTAGAGACCGTCGGGGTTGTAGGACTGGTCTAACGCGCCTCGCAGATAAATCGGCTTGCCGTTCAGCAGCACATAGCTAAAGTCCGACTCGCCGTATTTGCCCCAGCGCACGGTGCGCACGCCGAAATAGCCCCGCACAGTGTCGTAGGCGCGCTTGCCGTCTTCCGAGAGCAGGCGCAGTTCAAATTCATACAGGTGAGGGCTGTCAGGCGTCCACAGGCGCGGGTTTTCCAGCACGAGGCGGAAGGTTTTCTCGGTCTCGGTTTCCAGCACACCGAACTGCTGCGTGGGGAAGGCGCGATTGCGTGAGCGCAGCTCCAGTTGCAGGGGTTCCTGAACCGCTGTGCGCTCCAGCTCTACGGTGAACTCCACAACGCCTGTCGGGACGCCCGCCTCGTCCGTTAGGGGGGTGATCTTAAAGTATTGAATACATGCTGCACCCGTCGCCTCCAGCCACACGGTCTGCCAGATCCCGCTGACGCTGGTGTACCAGTCGGGCACTTGCTTGCCCAGCGGCGTCTCGCGGTCAGTGTAATCTTCGACGCGCACGCAGAGCGTATTCGGGCGATCGAAGCGCACATGCGGAGTGATGTCGAACCGAAACTCGGAGTAGCCGCCTTCGTGTTCGCCGATGCGCTGCCCGTTGACCCACACGGTCGCGTGATGGTCGACCGCCCCAAAGCAGAGCCACACGCGCTTGCCGCGCCAGTTTTCGGGAACTGTGAACTCGCGTCGATACCATGCAACGCCCCTGTAGTTCGTGTCACCAATCCCGCTCAGTTTACTCTCCCAGCCGAAGGGCACGCGAATCGTGCGTTCATAGGGCTTTGTTAAGCTGTGCCAGTTCTGCTCCAAGCCAATAGTTTGGGGGTCAAACTGGAACTCCCAGACGCCGTTGAGCGATTGCCAAGCGCGGCGTTCGAAATCGGGGCGCGGGTGTTGCGCCAGTGTGAGTTGCGTGGTGAGCGTCATCCCTGCCATCAGCAGTCCCGTCCGTGTCATCGGGGGAACAGGTTCGACGCAAGAGGTGGGATTCCTGCCTGAGGAAAAAGTAAAATTGGTTGCGGGGGTGGGATTTGAACCCACGACCTTCGGGTTATGAGCCCGACGAGCTACCGGACTGCTCCACCCCGCGTCGATGACGCTATTAATATACCATATCGCACAGGGGTTGTGTCAAGGGGTCAGGCGCAGGTTATCCGCCAGATACCAGCCGCCCAGAAGCGACAGAAACAGCAGGTTGCCCCCGAAAAGCGCAGTGTAGAGCCAGTCGTGGGGGTAGAGCAACGCGAAGCCGAGCGTGAGCGCGCCGCCGACTCCAAACACCCGCACCACCGAACGGCTCAGACCGCCCTGAGTGAGCGCGAGCAGGGTATAGAGTAGCATTGCAAACGGAAAGCAGAGCGCGCTTAGCCCCACCAACGCGCCGCCTGCGGAAATCTGCCCCCCGCGCCGCTGCCATGGGAAGGCGTCCCCAATTGGCGCGATCCAGCGACTGACCGCCATCAGGAACCCCGTCAGGAATCCTGCCAGACCCAGATACACCAGCAAGTTCAGGCTCCAGCCAAGCAGCAGGGGCGTTCCGGGCACGGTGTACGCCAGTGTCAGCAAAAACAGCACTGCGCCCCAGCCTAGCGACTGCGCCGCGTAGAGCTTCCATTCGGGGGGCAACTTCAACGCGGGCAGGTTGCGCAGCAGAGGTGTGGGCGGCGCGGCGGGTTTCATGCGCGTTAGCTCCAGCATGCTCTCCAGTTTGCGCTGCAGGTCGGGATTGTTGGGGTCTAACTGAATCGCGTAGGTGTAGGCGTTCATGGCGGCGTCGTAATGCCCCTGTGTGCGGTATACATCGCCGATGATCTCGTGTCCTTTCGCGTGGCGCGGGGCGAGGCGGGTGGCTTGTTTCGCCCAGTAGAGCGCGTCCTGCATACGCCCCTGCAGGAACGCTCGCTCCGCCTGAATAATCACGCGGCGCAGTTCGTCAACGGGCGGGCTGCTGCGCTGCGACCGCGACGGTTCAGAGGGTTGCGAGCGCGGCGGCTGTGTGCGTGGCTGGCTGTAGCGCGCGCTCGGCAGCTCGCCCATGCGCAGGCGCAACAGCGCGTCATAATGCCGACGCCGTTCGGGGTCGGAAAGCACCTGATACGCTTCCTGAATCTGCAGGAACTTTTCTCTCGCCTGGGGCGAGGGGTTCACATCGGGGTGGTACTGGCGCACGAGTTCGCGATAACGACGCCGAATCGCCTCCTGCGTCGCGTGGATCGATAGCCCCAGCACCTCGTAATGGTTTTGCATGCTCACATCGTGGCTTGAGCGTCCCGCTCAAGCTTCGGTCGCGCACGGGCGGGACGCCCGTGCTAAGGATTGCCTGCCGCGCCGAAAATCGAACTGAAGTAGCCCGCGTAGAACTGAATGAGAACTATCGCCACATAAATCGCCACGCCGAGATAGACCGCCACGCCCAGAATGTACCCTGCCTGATGGGAGCGCAGCTTACCCTCCTCCTCATAATATTCGGCGACCTTGTCCATCATAAAGCCGAGCTCGCCTGTGTTTTCGCCCGTGGCGACCATATTCATCACCATCGGGGGGAAGACGCCCGTGCTGGCGAAGGTCTGCGCGATGCTGTAGCCCGCTTCGAGTTTGGAACCTGCGGGCTGGATTCGGCTACGCAGGTACTCGTTGCCGGTGGCGTCGGCGGCGTAGCGGATGGCTTGCGAGAGGGGCAGCCCCGCGCCGTAGAGCGCGCTGAGCGCACGGGCGAACCGCGCCAGCGCCAGCTGGCGCACCGTGAAGCCAATCCACGGCAGGCTGACTGTGAATAGCCCCCATGCATACCGAAAGCCCTGCGCCTGCATCGCCAGCCGAAAAGCCGCCCAGACAACGAAAACCGCCAGCAGAATCTTCGCATAAGTCCACGCGATGCGTGCGAGCGTCTCGCCTACAGGCGCGCCGCCCGACGCGCCCACCAGCGTAATCAGCGCAGGGATCAGCCCCGGTATCAGGATGGCGAAAAACAGCACCAGCTTGGGATAGAAAGTGACGCGACTTATCAGGCGGCGCAGTTCGAGTTCGTTCTCCATATAGGTTGCAATCTGGCGTAAGATGTTTTCCAGCGCGCCGCCCGTCTCGCCCACGCGGATCATCGCGCGAATCATCGGCGAGAAAATCGCAGGATGCTTGTCGAAGGCGTCGGCGAGGCGTTCGCCTGCGAGAATCGAGTTGCGGATGTCGTTAAGGGTACGGCGCAGGCGGGCGTTGCCCCCCCGCTGATTGCCGAGCGTCTCCAGCGCCTGATAAATCGGCACGCCCGCCGCCAGCATCGTGGCGAACTGACGGAAGAACACCGCGAGCGTTTTCAGCGGGACGCCGCCGAACAGGGGCTGCCATACGCCCTGATGGGCGGCGCGTACGGGCGTCGTCGGCTCTGGCTCGGCGTAGAGTTCGAGCAGCCAGTAGCCCTGCTTACGCACGGCATCGGTCGCCTCGAGGCGCGTGCTTGCCTGTACCGTGCCCCGCACCTCGCGTCCTTCGGGCGTCTGCGCAATATAGCGAAAGAGGGGCATGCACAAATTATACCGACTGCGGTCTCTACCGCCGTGCCGCCACGAGGCTTCGTCGATAGGTGGGGTGGCTCAGGTGGTCGATGTCCACGCCGCCGCGCGAGCGCGCGCTGTGAATGAAGTAGCCGTCGCCGATGTAGATGCCCGTGTGGTCAATCTCTTTCCCTTTCACGGCGAAGTAGAGACGGTCGCCTGGGCGCAGGTCTTCGTAGCGGGTGATGGGCATGCCCACTTTTGCCTGGTCGCGGGCGCGGCGGGGCAGGCGGATCCCCATCTGCTCATAAATCATTTTCACGAAGCCCGAGCAGTCCAGCCCTGTGCGCGGGTCGTTGCCGCCCCACCGATAGCGCACGCCCAGAAAGCGCATTGCTAGGCGCGTCACATGGTTCGGATCCGCCCCGCGCGGCAGGGTGTAGACCACATCATACGGCGTGAGCTTGACCGCGCTTTTGGGAACCCAGCCGATAGAACCGTTGCTCATCAGCACGCCGCGCCAGTCGCCCCGCTGCTGTGTCATCATCAGATAGAATCGCGCGGGAACCTGTGGATACAACACCGCGCTGCGTAGATGGGGTTGCGTATAAATCGGCGTCGCGCGGATGGTCTCGACGAGCCTGCCGATGCGATGTGTCACATAGGCAGACTCGCGCGTCGCGCTCCGACTCGATAGCGAACGGCTCTGGGGCATTTACGCGCTTTCAGCCTCCTGCAAGGGTCGCACCATCAGGTTCCGCACGCGATGACGCTCCGCAATCAGGATACAGCGCAGCGTCTCCAGCGCACGGTTCAAGTCGTCGTTGATAATCAGATAGTCGTATCGAGGGATATATTCCATCTCCTCGCGGGCGTTCATCAGACGCAGCTGGATGGCTTCCTCGTCGTCGCGTCCGCGTCGGCGCAGGCGTTGCTCCAGCTCCTGCAACGAGGGCGGCGCGATGAAGATTAGAATCGCTTCGGGGTACTGGGCGCGCACCTGCATCGCGCCCTGCACATCGATGCGCAGCACAACATCGCGTCCCGCGTCGCGCAGGGCTTCCATCTCGCGGCGCGGCGTGCCGTACCAGTTGCCATGCACCTCCGCGTACTCCAGAAACGCGCCCTCCTCGCGCAGCGCGTGGAACTCCTCCTCTGTGACGAAGTAGTAGTCCAGCCCGTGGCGTTCGTTCACGGCTTGCGGGCGCGTGGTGTAGGTTACCAGTCGGCGCACATTCGGCGCGACCAGCTGCCACTGTTCGATGAGTGTATCCTTGCCCACGCCTGCGGGACCTGAGAGCACCATGAGCAGTCCGCGCGCGGGCGAGCCGGGTTTCGCCAAAGTATTCGTCACTTCGCACCTCCTTGCTCTGGGCGCGTAGGTCGCGTCGTCGCGCGCGCCGCCGTTCACCATACTGCGCCGCGTCAGCGTCAGGCTTCTGTTCCAAGAGTGCGCCATGCCGTGCTAATTATCGGCAGGCGCGCCTTTTCTGCAGAGTAGCCCCGCCGCGCTGCACATCGCCCTTAATGATACACGGTTCGTGAACGATTTCCTGCTATTTGCCAATCGTACTGGGCAGCGAGCAAGAACGCCTCGGTGCGCCTACTCACCGCGTTGTAGCCGTACCCTACGATGTAGTGTCCGTCAGGCGAGACCGCATTAGCCACTATGAGGACTGAGCCGTGCGTCAGCAGGCAGGCGCAGGTCTGGTTCAAGCCTTCCATCCCGCGAAATGTTGTCCAGCGGAACGCGCACCACTGACCGCAGGTGTTATATGCCCAGCCGACCACCACCGAACCGTCGGCGGATATCGCCTGTTCCATGCGTATGTCAGACGAAGTGCCTAACCAGTTCAAACGCTGCGCACTCGCGACACTCGTCCATGCGCCAAGCCCCAGGCTCAGCGCCACGATTAAGCCGCCACATTTGAATGCTTGTCACAATCAAACCTTCTGAGCGAAATTGTACCGCCTAGCGGTACGCCTGCATTATACACCAGTTTTTTTCTCTATGCCTGTTGCTCGGAAAGTGAAATTACCCGATTTTCGGTGCGCATTGCTCCCGATTCGGTCCCAGCGCGCCGATGGGAAGCCGAATCCTCTGACCCTGCGGGAATCTCGTGCTTCGCGCCGAATCTACGCCCCTGATGGAACGCGAGCGGGAGTTTGTCTCCATACGGTGGGTTGTGGCGGGCATCCTGACAGGGATGGTCGGGGGCTTGCTGCTCAATCGCGCGGGCGGCGCGGAGTCGCCCCTGTTTGAAACGATTGCGCTGGGCGGGGATCTGTTTATCCGTTTGCTCCGCATGGTGATTGTGCCGCTGGTGGTTGCCTCGCTGATTACGGCGGCGGCGGGGCTGGACACGCGCTATCTGGGTAGACTGGGCGGGATTACCCTCATCTACTACGCGGCGACGACCGTGCTTGCCGCCGCGCTGGGGCTGGTGATTGTGAACCTGATTGATCCGGGCGTGGGCGCGGTGCTGCAGGAAACCAAGCTGCCCAAAGAGTTGCAGGAACGCCAGCCGCCGACCTTCGCTGACCTGCTGCGCAATCTGATTCCCGCCAACCCGATCGACGCCCTCGCGCGCACCGATATGCTCCAGATAATCAGCTTCAGTCTGATTGTGGGCGTCGCGCTGAACATGATGGGCGAGCGGGCACAGTCGATCAAGCAGTTCGTGGGCGAGGTTCTCGACCTCTCGATGGTTATCGTGCGCTGGGTGCTGTATCTGTTGCCTGTGGGTGTGGCGTTGCTGTTGATGCGGGCAATTGGGCAGGCGGGGTTCGATGTGTTCGCGCCGCTGGCGAAGTATATGGGCGCGGTGCTGGGCGGGCTGGCAGTGCATGGGCTGATTGTGTTGCCGTTGCTGGTGTGGCTGCTAGGCGGCATGCCGCCGTGGCGGTTCCTGCGGGGGATTGCGCAGCCGATGATTACCGCGCTCAGCACCAGCTCCAGCGCGGCGACGCTACCCGTGACGATGCGCACCGTAGAGCGCGAACTCAAAGTGCCCGGCTACATCAGCCGTTTCTGCATTCCCATCGGCGCGACAGTGAACATGGACGGCACGGCGCTCTACGAGGCGGTCGCCGCGCTGTTTATCGCGCAGGCGTATGGCGTGCAGCTGGAGTTCACGCAGCAGATTGTAGTGCTGTTCACAGCGACGCTCGCGGCGATTGGTGCGGCGGGTATCCCCAGCGCAGGGCTGTTCACGATGGTGATTGTGTTGCAATCGGTCGGGCTGCCGCTGGAGGGCATCGGGCTGATTCTGGCAGTGGATCGCATTCTGGACATGTTCCGCACGATGGTGAATGTGGAGGGCGACGCAGGCGGGGCGGTCATTCTGACGAACATCGTCGGCAGGAAGTAGTGCGCCTGTGGGGTATCCTGTAGGCGGAGGCGACGATGCGACGCTGGATTGGAGGCTTGGGGGTCGGTGCGCTGCTGCTGGCATGTCGTCCTGCGCCCGTCGAGCAGTCCTCGCAGGAATGGGTTCCTCAACTGCGCGTATCAGCACGCGGCAAGGAGTACGACACGGTACGCTACTCGCGCGACAGAGTTTCGCTCTATGCTGAGGTCTACCGTCCCCCCGACCGGCGCAGGGCGTATCCCGCCGTCGTGCTGTTGCCGGGCGGGTTCGTGGGGGTAAACGCGAGCCATCGCGCGGCGGCGAAGCGGCTCGCGCAGGCGGGCTATCTGGTTGCGCTACCCCACATGCGCGGGCAGGGCAAAAGCGGCGGTGTGATCGATTTCGGGCTGGAAGACGCCGTCGATGTGCGCGGACTGGCGAAGGCGTTGCGGCAGGTCGGCGGCGACGGCAGGTTCGCCTATGTGGGGATTTCACTCGGCGGCGCGATTGCGTTCAACGCCGCGCGGAACGACGCCGACGCACGGGGAATCGTCTGCCTGCTCAGCCCGACCGACTTCCGAGAGCAGCGCGCCCTGCTGATACACTACGGGCAGGTCGAGCGCGCTCAGCGGTGGGACGCATGGAAGGGCGGTTCGCCCGACGATTGCCCCGAGTGCTGGGACGCGCGCGACCCGCTGATTCATGTACGCGAGGTGAGCGCGCCGATCCTGTTCATTCAGGCGGGCGAGGATGTGCTGATTCCTGTAGGACAGGCGTGTCGCTGGCGCGCGGTACGGCAGGAGATGGGGCGCACGGTACATACGGTTGCGCTGACCGACAAGGGCAAGCCGTGGCGGGGGGAACTCAAGGAACGCCAGCGGTGCGCTCTGCCGTTCACGGGCTGGGGCGACCTGCGCGAGGATCATCTGGTCTTCTTCCCCAGCATGCCCCACAAAACGAACGAGGCGATGTGGGACATCACGCTGAAGGCGTTAGCGCGCTGGTTCGAGGAGGCGGCGCGTGCGCCCTGAACCCTCTGTGGCACGGGCGTCCCCGCCTGTGCTGATGAGCCTATTGCGCCTGCGCCAGCGTGTGGCACGGGCGTCCCCGCCTGTGCCACCTGAGAATCTGTCTTCAAACAGCAGTACGGTGGCAGCTTCGCTTGGCATTTCCGCCTCACCCCCCAGCCTCCTGCTGATAAGGATACAACGCCTGAGTTCAGCGGGAAGGCGCGAGACAGCTTTTTGTCTGCCCTCGCCCTCTTCCCCCTCTCCCGCGTCGCGGGAGAGGGGGAAGAGGGTGAGGTTGGAAACCACCTCCACAATACTTCCAAGCGGAGGCGTCGAGATATTAGGCGCGGGCGTCCCCGCCCGTGCCACGCTCTCAGTCAGCACGGGCGGGGACGCCCGTGCTACAGGGGGCGAACGTTTCCCGTGGGTGGAAATATTTCGCGGGCTGGCGATTCTGGAGGTCGTGTTCCACCACGCTTCGGGGCGGTTTCTGAGCATGCTTGATCGCGAGGGCGTCGCGTGGCTGATTCTGGCGATTCTGAACCGCACGCTCCATTACGCTGTGCCCGCGTTCCTGATGATGACGGCGTTCGTGCTTGCGCTCTCGCTGCTCCGCGAGTTTCGTCCCACGCGCTATTTCGGGAACCGCGCCCTGCGCGCCCTGCTGCCCTATCTGCTGTGGAGCGGGTTGTATCTGATTTATCGCTTCTACGCTTTCGGCGCGTTGCCTGACTGGTCGCGCTGGGCGGATTACCTGTTCTGGGGCAAGGCGTATTTTCACCTCTATTTTCTGGCTGTGGCGATGCAGCTCTATCTGCTGTTGCTATTGCTGTTGCCTGCAGCGCGCCTACGGTTGCCATTCTGGGCGGTGCTGATTGGCATCGTCGCACTCACGATGGCGGTCTACTGGGCGAATCGGTTCGTGTATCGTGTGCCGTATACGGGCAGCTATGTGCTGTGGTACACGCCCGTCATCCTGCTGGGGCTATGGCTGGCGACTCAGGCGAACCGACTGGAGGAGGTTCTCCGTCGGGGCTGGCTGTTCGCGCTGCTCTGCGCGAGCGTGGGGTTGTGGCTCTATCTGCCGCTCGCGTTGCAGGCGTTGCAGGGCTTCCCAGTGAACACTTTTCAGTATCAGACAGGCAACTGGCTGTTCACGACGGGCGTGAGCTTCCTGCTGCTGACAGTGGCGTACTGGCTGAGTCAGCGGGGGGGCTGGATGGTCGCGGGCGTGCAGCTGCTGGGACGCTACTCGCTGCAGATTTACCTGTTGCACCCGCTGATTCTGAGCGAGTTGAGCCGCTGGAGCGTTTCCAGCGCGTTGCAGGCGCGCTGGGGGTTGCCGCTGTTTGTAGCGCTGGCGTTGCTGGTTCCGTTCGCGGTAGGCTGGCTGCTATCGCGTGCGCCGAGGGTCTCCGTCGCTGTGTTCGGGCGGGCTTAGCCAAGCATCAGCGCAATCAACGCTTTCTGCGTGTGCAAGCGGTTCTCCGCCTGATCCCAAACCGCCGACTGCGCGTCGTCCAGCACGGCGTCGGTAATCTCCTCACCGCGTCGCGCAGGCAGGCAGTGCAACACGATGGCGTCGGGCTTCGCCAAGCGCAGCAGCTCCTCGTTCACCTGATACGGCAGGAACTTGCGCAGGCGCGCCTCGCGCTCGGTTTCGAAGCCCATCGAGACCCACACATCGGTATAGACGACATCGGCGTCGGCGACGGCGGCGCGCGGGTCGTGCAGCAGCTCCACCGAACCGCCCGATTGCGCCGCGAACGCCTGCGCCTGATTCAGAATCGCCTCGTGGGGCGCGTAGCCTTCGGGCGTCGCGACGCGCACGCGATGCCCCAGCAACGCCGCGAGCAGCGTGAAGCTGTGACACACATTATTGCCGTCGCCCACCCACACGAGCGTCAGCGGTTGGGTTCCCTTGCGCTCCTGGATGGTCATCAGGTCGGCTAACGCCTGACAGGGATGCTCGCGGTCGCTGAGCGCGTTGATGACGGGGACATCCGAAAACCGCGCGAGTTCCTCCAGCGCGGTATGCAAAAACACCCGCGCAATCACGCCCTGCACCCAGCGTCCCAGATTGCGGGCGATGTCCATCACCGCCTCGCGCTTGCCCATCTGAATATCGCTCTGCGTGAGGTACACCCCGTGTGCGCCCATCTGGTACAACCCGACCTCCAGAGTGACGCGCGTGCGCAGCGAGGGCTTCTCGAAAATCAGCGCGAGCGCAACGGGACACGCGAATCGGAACAGCTCCTGCCCCGAATGCGTCGCGCGTTTCATCGCGTGCGCCAGCTCCAGCACAATTTGCGCTGTGCGCGGGTTCAAATCGGCAACCGAAAGATAATGCGCGGGCGGGTGAGACGCCTGCCAGCTCGCCTTTGCCTGCTCGTAGGTCATCGTTGCTTCGTCTCCGCGGGTTAATTTACCTGAAGCTGCCCCAATCACCAAGATGCCCCTTTGGTACGACGGCGTCCCTACCGTGATGTCCCGTCAACACCACCAACCTACTCGCCTGCGAGCGTGAGCGCGTTCGAGTAAAGTGAGTTAGCTACTCGGAACCCGCTGACGCGGAGAGCATCGCTGGGAACTCACTCCCGAAAGTAACCAAGACAGCAGGAATCCTTCTGCTGTGGGCAAAAAACTTACTCTCGTCATGAAGCCGCGAACGAAGTGGGCTTTGCTGGGTCTGGGGGTACTCGTTCTCGCCCTGCTAACGGCATGGTGGTTTTGGGGGAGCGGTTCGGTGCGCGTAGTCAGGCTCCGCGACGGCTCGACCGTGCGCCTGCTCCAGATTACGCGCGGCGCCATGCACAGCTACACGCCTCCTTTCTGGCGCCCCTGGCTCGAACGGGTGGGATGGGCTGAGCCCTATCAAGGGCTATCGGGAGGTAGTTTTCCATCGCCGAAACCTGAGGTCTGGGTGTGGCTGCAGCAGCGGTTCTCTCCCACTAAGCCAGGTTCCGAGTGGGATTCCATGCCGCGCGTGCGCCTTGTTGACTCACAGGGCGCGTATCTTCCTGTAAGGACGCAGTACCCCACTTTGTGGAATTCGATTGAGCGTATCTTTGTGGTCAGCCTGCCCCAATTGCCCCCTTCTGAGCGTCAGGTCTGGCTGGAGTTCCCTGATGCGGGCGGGCGTCGTCTTATCCGCGTACCGCCGCCTTATCTGGGGCGTTCCGCGCCGTCTCTGCAACCGCAGCCGCTGCCTACGCGCCTCAAGACCTCTGAGTTTGAATTCGAGCTTCAGCGACTGGTCATCACTGACGGCGGTGCGCTCATTACCGAGGGGGGTCAATTTCGTTTACGCCAGATTGAACCGCGTGGGCGCTTCCTTGAGCAGGGCAAGCCCACGAATCACTGGAGCATAGAAAGTTACTGGCTGGAGGATCCCTATGGCAATCGCTATAACCCGTGGGAGCCGCCGCCGTGGCATTATCCCTACTGGGTGTTCTGCGCGAAGGTCTACCGATCCGCCGACGCCCCAACGAAATCACAAGACGACTGGCTATCGAACTGGATTACCCTGCGGCGAGGGGCAGATACTCCCGTTAACGCCACAGTCACGAGTGCAGGCGTCACAGTGCATGTTTTGGGTCTGTTCGAGCATCCTCAGGCGCGTCTCGAAATAGACCCCGCCAACCCCAATCAGTATCGCATCCACGCGGGCGGCGCGCCGTCTCGTAAGCTGGACGAATATCGGCTGGTGGAAGTAACGCCTGCAGGTGGAAGACAGGCGTGGCAAGTCGCCACAAAAATCCCTGTTCTGTTGCTCTGTATCCCGCTTCCCCCAGCAGGCAACTACTCTTTCAGTAATAGCGACATCGGTGGTTTTATTTTCAATGACCGAAAAATCTACCTTTACCTGCAAAACGAGCGCGGGTGGTCATATCCAGTGGAGGCGATTGCCGTCGAGAACGACTCAAACTACACTGCGTTGCTGATTGCGGCGCGGGCAGATTCCCTGCCCAAGACGGCTCGTCGTATCAGGGTGCAGGTAAAAGTCTGCCCCGCGCATACGCTTCGCCTTACTGTCCCCCCACTGAGCAAGGAGCAGGTTCAGGCGGCGTGGCGGCGGGAGGCAGTGTCGCCATAGGCAGCGCGCCCATCTGGGTTTCCAGCGGGCGCATTTCGATGCAGGCGGAGGTTTTGTTGCGAAATGCTCTCCCACCGAAACAGGTAAACTTTTCCACGATGAGCGCGGCGGTAATCAATCTGGTGTATCTGCTGGCAGCGGCGTTGTTTATTCTGGGGCTGAAAGGGTTGTCGCACCCGCGCACAGCGGTGCGGGGCAATCAGCTTGGCGCGACGGGGATGTTGATTGCGATTGTCGCGACCCTACTGGATCGACAGATCCTGAGTTTCGAGTGGATTCTTCTGGGGCTAATCGTCGGGTCGCTGATTGGCGCAGTGATGGCACTGCGCGTGGCGATGACGGCGATGCCGCAGATGGTGGCGATTCTGAACGGGTTCGGCGGCGCGGCGTCCGCGCTGGTGGCAGGGGCGAACCTGGTGGAGAGCGCGCTGCCGAACGCGCAGCTCCCCGCGCCCCTGCTACAGCTCACACTTGCCGCCGCGGCGTCGGGCATCATCGGCGCGGTCACCTTCTGGGGCAGCCTCGTCGCCTTCGCAAAACTGCAGGGAATCATCAGTGAGAACCCTCTTCAGGTGAGTTTTCTGCACTACATCAACGGGATGTTGTTGCTGGCAGCGGTGGGGCTGGGTGTGCTGCTTGCGCTCAACCCCACCGCGCTGGGCTATTACTGGGCGTTGCTGGTTGTGGCGTCGCTGGTGGGACTGCTGCTGGTGATTCCGATCGGTGGCGCGGATATGCCTGTGGTGATTGCGCTGCTGAACTCCTATTCGGGGCTTGCCGCCGCCTCAACGGGCTTCGTGCTGAACAATAACGCGCTCATTATCACGGGGTCGCTCGTCGGTGCGTCGGGGATTATCCTCACGGCGATTATGTGTCGGGCGATGAACCGCTCGCTGCGCAATGTGCTGTTCGGCGTGTGGGTTCCGTCGGAGGCGGGACCGAAAGCGGAGGATGTGTACGCGGGCAAGGTGAAAGCCGCTTCGCCCGACGATGTGGCGATGTTGCTGGAGGGCGCGCGCTATGTGGTGATTGTACCGGGCTACGGGATGGCGGTCGCTCAGGCGCAGCACGCTGTGCGCGACCTGATGCAGATTTTAGAGAAGCAGGGAACCCTCGTGGAGTTCGCCATTCACCCTGTCGCGGGGCGCATGCCTGGGCATATGAATGTGCTGCTCGCGGAAGCCGATGTGCCCTATGACCGCCTCAAAGAGATGGACGACATCAACCCGCGCTTCGAGCAGGTGGATGTGGCGATTGTGATCGGCGCGAACGATGTGGTGAACCCCCTCGCCCGCACCGACCCGAACAGCCCGATTGCTGGCATGCCGATTCTCGATGTGGACAAGGCGCGCAGCGTGGTGGTGATTAAGCGCAGCCTCAGCCCCGGCTTCGCGGGCATTCCGAACCCGCTGTTCGCGGCGGACAATACGCTGATGCTCTTCGCCGACGCGCGCGAGGGCGTGCAACAGATTATCGCCGCGCTCAAAAGTAAGTAAAGTAAGGTAAAATCGGGGTGTGGCAGCTACGGTAGAGGATCTGGCAGACCTGATCCGCCTGCTGGAGGAGCATCCCGACTGGCAGGAAGCGTTGGCGCGCATGATGCTGACACCGAAGACGCTCATGCGCATTTTTCAGTCTGACCCTGAGTTGCAGGCGGTGCTACGCGCTGTGATTCTGGGGGAGGAGTTTCTCCAGTTGCCTGCGCTTACACGCCAGCTCATTGAGCGGGTAGGTGGGTTGGAAGAGGTTTCGCGCGAGTCCGTGCAGCGACTCACGACCGTGGAACGCGAAGTCAGTGAGCTGAAAGAGGTTTCTCAGGTGTCGGTTCAGCGACTCACTGCCGTAGAACACGAGGTCGCCGAGTTGAAGGAAACCTCGCAGCAGAGCGTAGCGCGTCTGGATGAGACCGTAGGGCGTCTGGACGAGACAGTGAATCGGCTAAACGAGACCATCGTGCGTTTAGACCGCATTGAGGGGAGGCAGCGTGGGATGGAAGGGCGATTAGCGGGCGAAGACTATGAGAAGCGGATCCGTCGCTCTGCGTGGCGGCTATTCTTTGGGGGCGAGGGCGGCAGCCCAGAAGATGAGCACGTGCAGCGCAGGCTGCGTGAATGGCTGGAGATGAACCGCGCGCTCGTCGGGCGTATGCGCGAGGAAGACGACCCTTCCCTGAGTGACCTCATCTGGTGGAAGGGCGACCGAGTGGCAGTGGTGGAAGTTTCACTCAAATTGAACGGCGAGGATGTGCAGCGCGCCCACGCCCGCGCGAATGCGCTGCGTCAAGCGGGCGTAGACGCATTCCCACTGGTCATCGGCGAGGAGTGGGCGCATCCCGAATCGCGCGCCCTCGCCGAACAGTTGCAGGTCGCGTGGAAAGTCGACGACGATGTGTCGCAGGACTACATCGAATTCCGACGCATTGAGGCGGATTAGCACCCGCCGCCGAAGTTGAACAATACCTCCAGCAAGTCGGCGTCGTCCACAACCCCATCGCGATTCAGGTCGGCTTGCGCGTGATTCGAGCCGAAGTTGAACAGCACGATGAGCATGTCGGCGTCGTCTACGCAGCCGTTGTCGTCGGCATCGCCGGGGCGGGCTGGCACAAAGCCCAGCGCGGTCGGCTGGCGTCCGCTCGGGTAGCCCTTGAGCGTGAGCGCGTCGACAGGCGTCGCCGTCGCACTCTGCGAGTCGTGATTCAGTGTCAGTCGCCACAGGCGTGCCTCGCTCGCGCTGGAAGTCGCCAGGTAGAGCGCGTCGCGCTCAGCGTCATACGCTAAGCCGCCCAGTGTGTGCCCGTCGGGGATGCCGCTCAGCGTATAGGCGTTGCCTTCAAACACCAGCGGCTCGTCGGGGAAGCTCACGCGATACAGCCCCTGCGCAGTGGTTATCATCAGCGCATCGCCGACCCACTCCAGCCCGATTGGTCGCTCCAGATGCGGCTGATTCATCGCGTAGTACGCGCCTGTGCTAACGCCGAAGCGATCGCTCGCATAGAGAATGCCGGGGCTGTTCCCCCGCGCGGGCGCGGCGCGCCACAGCTCACCCTCGTAGAACGCGCCGTCCTTCATATAGTGATGCCCGTAGAAGCAGTTGCACATCTGATAGCCGAACGCCGACACGAACGCGCCCGTGTAAGGATTCACTTTGAGCAGCGTGCGGTCGTTCTCCAAGCCGATGTAGAGCGTGTTGCCGTCGTAGGCAAGCAGGTTATAGTCGCCCGAATGCACAAAGCCCCATGAGGCGGGCGCAACCACACGGTCCACCTGCCCCGTGCGCAGGTTGTATCGATACACACTTGCGGGGATTGACCCCGCTGCCGACAGCCACAGATAGCCGTCAGCGTATGCGCCTGCCATAAGCAGCGTCGCTAATCCGATTCCAATCGCTAAGTGTCGCATGGTCTTCCACCTCCGAATTTATTTGCCCTCACCCCCAGCCCCTCTCCCACTGCGTGGGAGAGGGGAGTGGCGCAGCACGGACACTCCTGTCCGTGCGCGGGCGTGGCACGGGCGTCGCGCCCGTGCAGGTTTTTGCTTGGACGGGATTGTCCAAGCGACAGTCCCCTGCCCCCCTTTCCCACAGCGTGGGAGAGGGTAGCCGAGCGCGTTCACTGCGCTTTACCTCTCCCCTCTCCCGCGACGCGGGAGAGAGGGCAGGGGGTGAGGGCGGAAAGAATGCTGTTCTGCGTCTTCCCGCTAAACTCAGCTGTCGTACTCCTATCAGGAATGGGGTGTGGGCAAGATTACAAATTCCCCACATCCCCACGCCGAGATTCCTCGCCTTCGGCTCGGAATGACATAAAAACAAGCAACCCCCTCTCCCACGCCGTGGGAGAGGGGGCAAGGGGGTGAGGGTTATTTCTTGCGGCGGCGCAGCGCAATCAGGCTCACCAAACCCGAACCGAGCGCCAGCATGCTCGCAGGCTCCGGAATCGGACCCGTGTGAATCACATAGTCCAGGTCGCGCACCGTACCCGTGATGCGTGTGAAGGACGACTCGAAGCAGAACGCATACAGCTCCAGTCCGATGAAGTTCTGCTGGTTGCCGCCTGTCTCATCGCCGCGCACATAGAAGTTGTCGTTACATACACTGGAGAAGTACGGCGAACTCAGCAGCGTCAAATCCACCAGCAGGCTCGCGCCCGTGATGCGCTTGATGAGAATATCTACAGGCAACCCCGATTGCGATGCAGGCAAGCAGTAGTTAATGTCCACGGGGCCCGTGCTCCAGCGCACCTGCGTCGGCGAAACGGCGGTACCCGTCAGGTTGATGGTCGGAAGCCCTTGAATGTTGGTCAGCGCAGCCAAGTCAAGGCTGATGTCGAGACTATTAGGAGCCTTTGTGATGCAGACAGGATTCTGATTGCCCAGCGAAATGGTTGTGGTGAGTGCGCCTGAGGTAACAAGGTTCCCCGCGTTCAGGTCGAACTCTAAGTTATCATCCAGCCACACCAGCCCTGCCAGACCGGACGGCTGCGCGTACGCGCTCAGTGCGACCAGCGTGCTGATTGCGCCGATAAGAGAAAGCTTCGTCAAGCCTTTCATGTTCACAAGACCTCCATACTGCCAGAATGGGGAAGGACAACCTTCCGAGAACTTTGCTCCTGCCCTGCGGAGCGGGGAGCTGCGCTCGCCGCTTCCATCCTATACAGACTCGAAAACCGCCCAAAAGCGGACAGGTTAATTCCACTGAACGGGCGTTCGTAGCCGCTTTCTGGGCAGACGACTATGCACAGTATATATCGGTTTGGAGTGCAAGGTGGAATGAGCAGGGCGAAAACTGGTAGAAGTGAGGAGCGAAACTGGGAGGGTTGCGAGGATTGGGCTCATCTCATATTCCCTCCGATTCACTTCCCATCTCAAGAGGGTATTCAGGTATATTTACAGGTATGGAACTCGCTGCCATCATCAAGCGTGTGCTGGAAGGGGACGATTTAGAATCGGCGCAGGCGGAGACGCTGATGGACGCCATGATGCAGGGCGCGCTCACGCCCGTTCAGATAGCGGGCGTGTTGATGACAATGCGCACGCGCGGGGAGACGCTGCAGGAACTCATTGGCTTCGCACGAGCGATGCGGGCGCACTCGGTCAAAGTGCCCGTTGGTAATCTCGATTTGCTGGACACCTGCGGGACGGGGGGCGATACCTTAAAGACATGGAACCTCTCCACGGCGACAGCGTTCGTGGTCGCAGCGGCTGGCGTTCCCATCGCCAAACACGGCAACCGCGCCGTGAGCAGCCGTTGCGGCAGCGCGGATGTGCTGGAGGCGTTGGGGGTGCACCTGAACCTGACGCCCGAGCGGATTGCGCAGGGAATCGAGCAGGTGGGCGTGGGCTTCATGTTCGCACCGATGCATCATCCCGCGATGCGCCATGTCGCCCCCGTGCGTCGGGAACTCGGCGTGCGTACCGTGTTCAACTTACTGGGCCCGCTCACGAATCCCGCGAACGCCCGGAAGCAGCTGCTGGGGGTCTTCAGCTGGGAGTGGCTCACGCTGATCGCCGAGGCGCTCGCGCAACTGGGCACGGAGCGCGCCCTCGTTGTGCATGGCATGGATGGCTTAGACGAGGTCTCTCCCATCGGCGTGACCGTCGCTGCGCACCTGAAGTCCGACGGCTCGATTGAGACTTTCGAGTTCACGCCGAGCGACTTGGGGCTGGAGTCGGTTCCTGAATCCGCGATAACGCCCGGCGAAACGCCGCAGGAGAACGCACGAATCTTGCGCTCCGCGATTACGGGCGACGACGAACTGCGCATGCGAGCGATTCTGCCCAGCGCAGGCGTCGCGCTCTGGGTCGCCGGGCGCGTGGACGATATTCGGGACGGGATTCTGCTGGCGATGCGCGCCATCGAGTCGGGACGCGCAGAAGAGGTTCTGGAAGCTTTTATTGCGTATACACAGGGCTGTTCGGGACAGGGTTAGTCAGAGCTTTAGCAAGCACAGGCAAGGAGTCGCCTCGCATAAACAGGATTCTCCCCGCCTCCGCTGAACAGATTCTCTGTGCGCGAGCTGGTGCTGGAGCTATGGAACTATCGCGAGCTGTTGCGGACGCTGGTGATTCGCGAGTTGCGCGTGCGCTACAAGAACTCCACGCTCGGTTTTTTCTGGTCGCTGCTGAACCCGCTGGCGACTGTGCTGGTAATGACCATCGTGTTCAAGTATGTGATGGGCATGCGCATCGCGAACTACTCGGCGTATATCCTCGCGGCGTACCTGCCATGGACCTTTTTCCAGTTCGCGCTGCTCGACTCCAGCCAGACGATTCTGGTGTATATGCAGGTGATTAAGAAAATCTACTTCCCGCGCGTGCTGCTGCCGCTGGCGGCGGTGGTCTCGAACTTTATCCACTTCCTGCTGGCGATGGGCGTACTGTTTCTCTATTTGTACGGCTTTGTGGGGACGCCGCCGCAGTGGAGCCTGCTGCTGTTGCCAGGGATTATGCTGGCGCAGTTGGTGTGGGTGGCGGGGCTGGCGGCGATGATTGCCTGCTGGAATGTGTTTTATGAGGATGTGAAGTATCTGGTGAGTGTGGGGCTGCAGCTGCTGTTCTTTCTGACGCCCGTGATTTACTTCTCGGAGCAGCTGCGGTACACGACGCTGGTTCCCGAAGCGTATCGTGAGGGGCTGTTCTGGGCGTATCATATTCTGAACCCGATGGCGACGCTGACGATGGCGTACCGCAAGGCGATACTGCCCCCGATTACGATTGTGCAGGAGAGCGCGCCTTTGGGACAGGCGATGCAGTTTCCCGATATGCCGTTGCCACTGTGGCTGCTGGGGCTGAACCTGCTGCTGGGCGCGGGCGTCGCGCTGCTGGGGCTGAGCTACTTCCGAAAACGCGAATGGGAGTTTGTCGAGCGACCATGAGCCGTGAGGAGCTGATTGCGTGGTTAAGGCTGTTGAGTCTGGAGTTCTCCGCGAACAAGTTGCGGGCGTTGCTGGCGCGGTTCGGCGACCCCGACGGCGTTTTCAGCGCGAGCGCGGCGGCGTTGCGTGAGGTCGCGGGTCTCCGCGAGGCGGATGTGGCGGCGATTGAGCGTATTGCGCACGAATCGGTCGAGATACCCCTACTGCTGGAGACAGGCGAGGCGCAGTTGCTCATTGCGGGCGTTTCCGACGACTACCCCCGCCCGCTGGAAGTGCTGCCCGACCCGCCGCCTGCGCTGTTCGTGTGGGGCGCGTTGCAGGAGCGCGACCGCTTCGCCATCAGCGTTGTAGGCACGCGCAAGCCGAGCGCGTATGGACGCATGGTCGCCGAACGGTTCACGCGCGACCTGTGTGAGGCGGGGCTGACGATTGTGAGCGGAGGCGCATCGGGAATAGACACTGTGGCGCATCGCGCCGCGCTGGAAGCAGAGGGACGCACCGTCGCCATCCTCGGCAGCGGGCTGGGGAACCTCTATCCAGCTGAGAACCGCGCACTGTTCCGACGCATCGCCGAATCGGGCGGGGCGGTGGTCAGCGAGTATCCGTGGGACGCCGCGCCCGACGCATGGCGGTTCCCCGTGCGCAATCGGCTCCTCGCTGCATGGGGGCTGGGCACGTTGGTGGTCGAAGCCCCCGCAGCAAGCGGCGCGCTGATTACCGCCCGACTCGCCGATGAGTACGGACGCGAGGTGTTCGCCGTGCCGGGCAGCATCGACAACCCCAAAAGCAAAGGTTGCCATACGCTGATTAAGGAGAACGCAGCCCTGGTCGACAGCGCGGAGGACATCCTGAGCTTCCTGAGTATTCAGACCGAGCCACGCGAGCGAACTACCAGCCTGCCGATGCTGACCGAGGCTCAGGAGAAGCTGCTCGGTGCGCTTGATCTAGAGCCGCGCCATGTGGACGCGCTCGCGCGGCAGGTCGGGTTGCCCGTGCATACCGCGCAGGCGGAGCTGACAATGCTGGAGATGCAGGGACTGGCGCGACGCATGCCGGGCGGCGCGTTCGTGCGGGTGCTGTAGGGGGCGTGTATTAAGTCCCTCAAAGATGAAATCGTTGCCTTTGTCTGCTGTTCTTTCTCCTCCTCCCGACCTCCCCCGTGAACGGGGGAGGCGTCGCGGCTGCTCGCGCGTGCGCTCCCTCCCCGCTGGCGGGGAGGGGTGGGGTCTGATAAGGGTGCTACGCCTGAGTTCAAACGCCCTGCGCCCTCCGAGGCTGGAAAAGCGTGGGAAATCGCAATCGCGTCTCCCCAAGTTGGGACAACGCTGTGTACCCTTGTCAGGGGTTGGGGCGGCGGCTTCGGCAGATGTACCTACCGCACCCCACGACGGCAGGAATACCGTCGCACAAGGCGCATCCTCGATGGGCATACGATTCTTTTAGGTAAGCACCTACCAATCGGGGATATGCCGTAAAATCATGGTCAGAGGCGTGTCTATCCTCACGATATAACAGCAAACGCCCCGAACCATCGGGGCGTAGCTGGATAACTGCAAGCAGGCCGCCCCTGAAGCATCAGGGGCGCGCCAAGTTAGGAACCGCTTAGTTCGCGCGGCGGCGGCGCAGCGCCAGCAGACCCACCAGACCGCTGCCCAGCGCAATCATGCTGGCAGGCTCGGGCACAACATCAATGCGACCGTTGATGACACTGAGCTCGTACTGGTAGGGCCGACCCTGCGGCGTATTCGCCAAGATGTTCGTCTTCACCGTTGGGTCAGTGTTCGGAGGACTACCGCTCAGCGGGCGACCGAAGTTGATGTTGTAGGTACCAAGATTGCAGTGACCACACTGCATCAAGAACCAGTGTTTATACTTCGTTGTCTATCGGTGCAGCGAGAGGCTCTCGTTGCAACCGCCTATATTATAACATTTTTGCGCGGGTGTCAAGGGGTGAGGGGCAAATTCGGGGGGAATTCAGGGGAATTTGAGGACTAATGACAGGAGTTGCCTCATCGTGTCTGTGTTCCGAAAATCAGCGGCGCGACGCCGTGTTGATGCAGTCCACTGATGGGGCGGAATCGAATCTCGTTCTCGCCCTCCAGATAGCCGAAGAGCGCGAGCCAGCGATGGCGCAGCAGGGCAAATTCAAACGGGACGCTTCGCAGGCGTGGGACACCCGTGAAGACGATGAACCCCTGCATGCCTGACTGCTCCATCTCGAGACGCGCCTCTTCGTCCGCCTTGCGCAACGCTGCGAAAAGCGACGCCGTGGTCTCGACCACCAGCGGTAGCAGCGCGCCCTGCGTATCCGCCAGCCAACCCTGACCGTTCTGCCACACGATATGCTGATAGCCCAGCAAGCAGGGCAGTTCGCGCGGGGCGAACGGGTCGGCGAGCCGTTGCAGATAACGCCCAATCAGCGGTTCCCACTCGGTAGAAGCGTGCTGTACCGCCTCCTGAGCCAGCTCCCTGCGCGGCGTGGACAGCGGCAGCGATTCGTAAATCTTGACGCGCTTGGGCGCATAGCCCGGATACACACCTACGCGCGTCGCCAGAAACGGTTCAGGACGCGCGGGTTTGAACCCCTGCGCCGACGCCGGCGCGTTCAACGGCGTAATCTTCATCTCGCGCAGCAGCTCGCCCGAATCCAAATCGATCAGATGGCTGATGTCCAGCCGAAAGCCCGTTGGGATCTCGATGTTCTCATAGGCGAGTTCCATTAGGCGCAGGTTCTCGCGGGGCTGCAGGTCTTTGTCGCGCCAGGTGCGCCCGAGCATCTCTTCGAGTTGCTCTTCGGGCAGGGCGCGTCGTTCCGTGAAATGCTCTTCCACCGCGCGCGCCGTCAGCCAGAGTTGCAGCAGCGCGCGGGTGTAGCGCGCCTCGCTGACGGGCGAGTGGCGCGCGTTCTCAATCAGCTGGGCGAGGTACTCGAGGGCTTGCTGCAGGCGGCGCGTCTTGAGCGATTGCAGGTTCGAGGCGGCGGCGCGCAGCTGCTCCAGAAACGCGGGTTGCACGCCCGTCAGCCCGCGCTCGGCGAGTTCCTGCGCGAGTTTGAGCGTCTGCTCGATGCTCTGGGTCTGCAAATCGGTGCGCTCGACGGTTGCTTTGGCGGCGCGTTTGCCCCCGCGCGACGGCTTCTCGGGCGGCGTCTCGGTCAGGGTCTGCTGCCCGTAGACGAACCGCTCGGGCGATTGCGCCCACACAATCAGCATGGCGATGGCATGCTTGCAGAACTTGCTGAATCGCGCGGCGGGGCAGGTGCATTTCGCCTTCGGCGCGCCGTCCTTGAACTCGATGCGCACCGTGTAGGGCTTGCTGCCCTGCACCTGGGCGTAGAGCGTCGTGTCGGAGCGCGCCAGATGAAGTAGCTGATCGCTCGCAGCGATGGACTCCGCGTTGCGATAGACGCCTATGTCGCACAGGGCGCGCACCTCGTCTAAAGTGAGCGGCGGCACTTAGCGTCGCACCCCCTTCAGAATCTGCTCCATGACCTCAAGCAGTTTGTCAGGCGTGGCGGCGAAGGTCGGGATGTCCAGCGCGGCGACCTGTCGCGCCAGCGGTTTATTATACACGGGCTTTCCTTCCTCCAGCGCGAGCAGGCACAACACCTGCGTTTTACTCTCGCGCAGGGCGCGCAGCTGCGCCAGCAGCGCGTTCGCGTCGCCCCCCTCGTACAGGTCGGTAACCAGCACGAAGATACACTTCTCAGGTTGCCGAACAAGCCCCGAGCCGTAGGCGACCGCCTGCGCAATATCCGTACCCCCACCCAGCTGCAGGTTGAACAGCAGCTCCACCGGGTCGTCGTTCAGATAGGGCGTGAGGTCGACGATGCTCGTGTCGAACACCACGAGATGTGTCTCCAGCACGCGCAGCGAGGCGAAGATGCTCGCCATGATGCTGGAGTAGACCGCCGAGTTCGCCATGCTGCCGCTCTGGTCGACCAGAATAATAATCTGCCAGTCGCGGAAGCGTTTCTCGTTCGCCCAGAAGTAGAGCCGTTCGGGGATAATCGTCTTACGGTCGGGCAGGTAGTTCTTGAGGTTGCTTTTGAGGGTGCGTCGCCAGTCGAGGTTGCGTGCGGAGCGGAGGGGCGAGTAGCGGTTGCGTTGCAGCGCGCCAAACACCGCCTGCTGCACGCGCAGTTCGAGCTTGCGGCGCAGTTGCTCCACGACGCCCCGTATCAAATCGCGCGCCGCCTGCTTGACCGTGTCGGGAATCTGCTCTTTGAGGCTGAGAATCGTCGTCACGAGCTGCACATCGGGTTGCAGCTGAGGCACAATCTCGGGCTGCAGCAGCATTTCCGCCAGCCCTGTGCGCTCGAAGGCGTCGCGCTGCACCATCGCGAGGGTGGGCTGATTGAACAGGGCACGCATCTGTTCCAGCCACTGCGGGATGTAGGGGCTGGAGTCGCCCGTACCACCGAACCGCTCGCCGCCGTCGTAGACGAAACTCAGGGCGCGATCGAGTTCAGTGAGTCGCACCCCCGCAGGCAGCGCGCTCTGCAGGGAGGAGTCAGAATCGTCTGAACCGTCGCCGCGCCTGCCCAGCCGAAACGCAGGGTTCACCTGTTCCGCCCTGCGTCCCAGAATCAACCGCCAGCGCGTCAGCGCGTCCGTGTGGGGGTGCATGTGCTTTAAGAGTATACCCATGCCCTCTTGCGGTGGAAAAGCCCGATTCGCGCCCCTGCAGGGTCAGGTATACTCTCCCGCGTTATGGCAGTGGCGGTGGTGTTTCCAGGGCAGGGCGCGCAGCGTCCAGGGATGGGACGCGAGCTGTACGAACGCAGCGCCGCAGCGCGGAAAGTGTTCGAAATCGCCAGCGAGTTCTCCGGACGCTCCTTCACCGAGCTGTGCTTTGAAACCGACGAGGAGACCCTCAAACGCACCGAGAACGCGCAGCCCGCGCTGCTGGTGACCTGCTACGCGGCGTGGGAGGCGTTGCGCGAAGCGGTTCCCGAATTCAAGCCCGATTATGTCGTGGGGCACAGCGTCGGCGAGTATCCCGCGCTCGCCGCGTCGGGCGTATGGACTTTTGAGGAGTCGCTGCGCTGGGTGGAGCAACGCGCGAAGGCGATGCACACGCTGGCGCATAAAATCCCCGGCACGATGGCGGCGGTGATTGGGCTGACGGGCGAGCAGGTGGAGGCGGTCTGCGAGCAGGTGCAGCAGGAGACAGGCGAAGTCGTGACGCCCACAAACTACAACGCGCCGAATCAGATTGTGATTTCGGGCACAATCAGCGCCATTCAAATTGCGGCGGAACGCCTGAAAGAGGCGGGCGCGCGGCGCATCGTGCCGTTAGCCGTCTCCGGGGCGTTCCACTCGCCCCTGATGCAGCCCGCCGCCGACCTGATGACCGACGCCTACCGCGAGGCGAACTTCCAGAAACCGGTGTACCCCTTCTTCTCCACGATTGAAGTGCGCGTGCTGGACGATCCAGAAGAGCTACGCTTCGTGATGGGGCAGCAAATTGCCCGTCCCGTGCGCTGGCAGCAGAGCGTGGAAGCCCTGCACGCGCTCGGCGTGGATACCTTTATCGAACTCGGCGTGGGCGATGTGCTGTCGGGGCTGATTAAGCGCATCCTGCCCGACGCCCGCACGCTCCGTGTGGTAGACTCTAAGACCTTAGACGAGACTGTCGCGTTTTTGCGAGGCGAGTCATGACGATTACTTTAGAAGGGCGCGTCGCGCTCGTCACGGGCGCAGGCAGAGGGATTGGCAAAGCGGTCGCTATGGCGCTGGCGCAGGCGGGCGCGAAGGTCGCTGCCTTCAGCCGCACGGAAGCGAATGCTCAGGAGACCGCCCACGCCATCGAGCAGGCGGGCGGACAGGCAATCGCTTTCGGCGGCGATGTGGCAGACGCCCCCACTGTCGAGAGCGTGATTGACCAGACCCTCAAACACTGGGAACGGCTCGATATCGTGGTGAACAACGCAGGCATCACGCGCGACACGCTGCTGCTGCGCATGAAAGACGAGGACTGGGACGCTGTGCTGCAGACGAACCTGAAAGGCGCATTCCTCTGCAGTCGCGCCGCGCTCAAGCCGATGATGCGCCAGCGGTGGGGTAGAATCGTGAACATCAGTTCGGTGGTTGGGCTGACGGGCAATGTCGGGCAGGCGAACTACGCCGCGTCCAAAGCCGCGCTAATTGCGTTTACCAAAACCGTCGCGCTGGAGATGGGCAGTCGCAACATCACCTGCAACGCCGTCGCGCCAGGACTGATCGAAACCGATATGACGCAGGCGCTGTCCGAACAGGTACGCGAGTACGCCCTGCAACGCATTCCGCTCGGACGCTTCGGCAACCCCGACGAGATTGCGTATGGGGTACTCTTTTTATGCAGCGAGTTTGCCTCGTACATTACGGGGCAGGTGTTCATTATCGACGGCGGTCTGACCGTCGGGATTTGAACCGCTCATGCGCCCGCTGCGGCGGATGCAAACAACACTCAATCAGAGGAGGTAGACCCGATGAATCAGGAGATCTTTGAGCGTGTGCAGAAAGTCATCGTGGAGCAGCTTGGCGTGGACGAGAACGCCGTGACTCCCGAGGCGAGCTTTATCGACGACTTCAACGCCGATTCGCTGGATCTGGTGGAGCTGGTGATGGCGCTCGAGCAGGAGTTCGATGTGTCAATCTCCGAAGAGGAGTCGGAGCAGGTGCGCACGGTGGCGGACGCGGTGCGCCTGCTGACCGAGAAGCTGCAGCTGGAAGAGTGAGCGATGCGCCGTCGCGTCGTCGTTACGGGAATCGGACTCGTCACGCCGCTGGGGCTGGGGAAAGAGTCGTTCTGGGAGGGCTTGACCCTGCCCCGCCGCGTGATTGGGCCCATCACGCGCTTTGACGCCAGCGGGTTCAGCACGCGCATCGCCGCCGAAGTGAAGGAGTTTGACCCGACGCAGTTCATGGATCGCAAGGACGCCCGCCGCGCCTCGCGCTTCATCCAGTTCGCAATTGCCGCAACCACCCTCGCCCTGCAGGACGCGCAGCTGGAAATCACCGACTCGAATCGCGAGCAGGTGGGCGTGCTCATCGGTTCGGGCATCGGCGGAATCGATTATATGGACTCGCAGGTACGCACTCTCGATCGGCAAGGTCCCGATCGTATTAGCCCCTTCCTGCCCGTGATGATGATCAGCGACATGGCGTCGGGCATGGTCTCCATCCAGTTCGGTCTCAAGGGCCCGAACCTGTGCGCGGTGACAGCGTGTTCGACGGGCGCGGACGCGATTGGGCTGGCGATGCGCCTGATTCAGTACGGCGATGCGGAAGTGATGCTGGCGGGCGGTGCGGAGGCGGCGATTGAGCCGATTGGCATGGCGGGGTTCTGCGCGGCGCGAGCGATGTCCACGCGCAACGACGACCCAGAACACGCCAGTCGCCCGTTCGACGCCGAGCGCGACGGCTTTGTGATGGGCGAGGGCGCGGGCGTGCTGGTGCTGGAATCGCTGGAGCACGCGCAGGCGCGCGGAGCGCGTATCTACGCCGAGCTGCTCGGCTACGGCATGACCGCCGACGCCCACCACTTCACGCAGCCCGACCCCGAAGGCGATGGCGCACGGCGCGCTATGCAGAAAGCAATCCAGGACGCTGGACTGCAACCCACCGACATCCACTACATTAATGCGCACGGCACCTCCACCCGCTACAACGACGCGGTCGAGACGCTCGCGATTAAACGGCTGTTCGGCGACTACGCCTATCAGCTGCCCGTGAGTTCCACCAAGTCCGTCACGGGGCATCTGCTCGGCGCAGCGGGCGCGGTGGAAGCGGCGGCGTGCATTCTCGCCTTGCAACATCAGACCATCCCGCCTACCATCAACTACGAACATCCCGACCCCGAATGCGATCTGGATTATGTGCCCAACGCCGCGCGCCCTGCGAACCTGCGCTATGTGATGACCAACTCCTTCGGCTTCGGCGGGCACAACAGCGTGCTGGTGTTGGGGAAAACAGACTGAATCATGGGAGGCTCTGGAATGCTTTGCCCTAACTGGATCGAAGTAGATGGTCAGACCGTCTACTTTCACACTTCGGAGGACATGAGTATCATCGCCGAAGAAAGCGTGGATTTCATTATCACAAGTCCACCTTACTGGAACCTGAAAAACTACGGGAGTGCAAAGCAGATTGGGCAGGAAACCTATGAGGAATATTTGAGACGATTGAATCGTGTCTGGCGAGAATGTTATCGCATCGCGAAACCCAACACGTTGCAACCTTGCTTCTGCCTTCTCCACCTCGAGTGCGCTTTTTGACTGCCAAATTGACCGATGTTAGCAGTTTGAACGGTGGACTTGACCAGAATGATTGGATTTTCTGCGTCAGGCACAACTAAGTCGAAGGACTCGCCGAAAAGCTGAATGTCGCACGAAAGGAACATCTATCGAGTGCAGAAGCAACGCGAGACGCCGTTCAGCTTCATGCCCTTGGCGTTTCGCCCTTTCTTGACGGATATAGCCAGGGTAGGTTGCTTGGTTGAGCGATTCGAAAGCTCCCCACAATATTCGCGGGTCAACAGATTATAAGTGTCAATTTGCCGCACGCGAAGACGCGCTTTGAGTGAGTTTACAAGCAGATATGCGTAGTAAGCGCGCAGTGCCCTGATGAACGAGTTGCTCTCAACGAATCGAGAAGCTTCTATAGCACCCTAAACTCAAACTCCCGTTCCCCCTTGGGCGGGCGGGTCATGAGGCTCTCCAGCGCGTCGCGGATGGCGCGCTCCCCGCGTAGAATCGAGGCAATCGCGTTCAGCAGGGGCATCTCCACGCCGAGTTGTGTGGTGAGCGACTGCGCGACCAGCGCGGTGGGGTAGCCCTCCGCCACCTGCCCCAGTTCCGCCAGCGCGAGTTCGGCGGTTTTGCCTTCTGCAATCGCTCTACCAAGCCGATAGTTGCGGCTCAGGCGGCTCACGGCAGTTGCGAATAAGTCCCCCACGCCCGTCAAGCCCATAAAAGTTTCGGGACGCGCGCCCATCGCCGCGCCGAAGCGCATCATCTCCGCTAGCCCGCGCGTGAGCAGCGTCGCCTTCGTGTTGTCGCCAAAGCCCAGCCCGTCGCTGATGCCTGCGCCAATCGCGTACACATTTTTGAGCGCGCCGCCCAGCTCCACCCCAATCACATCGTCGTTCGTATATACGCGCAGAATGGGGGGTGTCATGAACAGTTCCTGAATCTGCTCGGCGCAGGTCAGGCTGCGCGAGGCGGCGACGGTTGCAGTCGGCACGCCGCGCACCAGCTCCACTGCAAGGTTCGGTCCCGACAACACGACCGTGCGCGCCTCGCTGTCGCCCGTCGCCTCACACACGACCTGTGTGAGCAGCTTGCCCGTGCCTGGTTCCAGCCCTTTCGCGGCAATCACCAGAATCGCGTTCGCAGGGGGCTGCAGGCAGAGTGTTTCGCGCACCGCGCCCGACGGAACCGCCAGCACCCAGACGGAGCATTCCTGCAGGGGGGTAGTTTCATGCGTGGGATAAACGGTTTCAGGCAGGCGCGCTTCGGGCAGGTAGCGACGGTTCACGCGCTCCGCCGCCAGCTGTTGAATCTGCGCGGCGTCGCGTCCCCAGAGCCACACCGTGTAGCCCTTCTGCCCGAGCAGCCACGCCAGCGCAGTGCCCCACGAGCCTGCGCCAATCACCGCAATCTGCATCTACATCCCCCGCCATTCCGTCCGCAGCTCTTCCAGCAAACGCAACGCTGTCTCCTCGTCATCGCTATGAACCCAGATTCGCGTCTGGAGCGGTCCGTAGAGATAGGTTATGGGGGGGAACGCTGCGCCGACACCGTTCTCACGCAGGTAGTCGCGCACCAGCGTCGCCGTCATATCGTCATACGCGGCTGCCACCGCCACGAACTGCCCTGACCGCTGTCGCTCGCGCTCACCTAGAATGTACCAGTTCATCGCTCTTGTGGCACGGGCGTTCCCGCCCGTGCAACGCCTACCCGCTCTGTAGCACGGGCGGGGACGCCCGTGCCACGCACTGCGCTTGAGCGAGACGCTCAAGCCACGGGGTGTAGGATACCTGAAAAGGTACAATTCCCGCCCGGTATGGAAGCCCTGATTGCGCTGCTGACGCTTACGGCGCTGGAGATTGTGTTAGGGATTGACAACATCGTCTTCATCTCGATTCTGACCGACAAGCTGCCGCCAGAGCAGCGGGCGAAGGCGCGCTTTATCGGATTGAGCCTCGCGTTTCTGCTGCGCGTTGCGTTCCTGCTCTCCATCACCTGGATTATGCGCCTCGAAAGCCCCCTGTTCGCGGTTCTGGGCAACGAGTTCTCAGGGAAAGACATGATTTTAATTGCGGGTGGGCTGTTTTTGATGGGCAAGGCGACCTACGAGATTCATCACAAAATCGAAGTTGCGCAGGGCGAGGTCAAAGTGCCCAAAATGCTCACGCTGACCACCGCCGTTGTCCAGATTATCCTAGTAGACCTCGTATTTTCCGTCGATTCGGTGATTACCGCGGTCGGGCTGGCGCGCGATTTGTGGGTGATGATTACCGCCGTGCTGATTGCGATTGTTTTCATGATGGCGTTTGCGGGCAGCGTGAGCAAAATGATTGACACGCATCCCTCGTTGAAGGTGCTGGCGCTGGCGTTTCTGGTGCTGATTGGTTTCAATTTGATGGGCGAGGGCTTCGGCTACAAGATTCCGAAGGGCTACACCTACTTCGCGATGGCGTTCTCGCTGGCGGTGGAAGTGCTGAACATCCGCTTACATCATCGCCCCACGAAGCCGCCTGCGAAGTAGTCGCTATCGGCTATAATATTCGCTGTATGCCAGCGATTGTGGTCGAACGCCTGTCCAAAACTTACTATTCGTACAAACGCCCGCCCGGCGTCTGGAACGCGGTCAAGAGCCTGTTCAAGCGCGAGCGACACGAGGTGCAGGCGGTGCGCGACATCTCGTTCACCATCGAAGAGGGCGAGCTGGTGGGGTTTCTGGGACCGAACGGCGCGGGCAAGACCACTACGCTGAAGATGCTCTCTGGCATTATTTTCCCCACTTCGGGCGAGGCGAAAGTGCTGGGCTATACCCCGTGGGAGCGTCGCCCCGAAATGCAGCGACAGATTGCGCTCGTGATGGGGCAGAAGATGCAACTCTGGTGGGATTTGCCGCCTTATGAGTCGTATATTTTGCTCAAGGCGCTCTACGAAGTGCCTGAGGCGGAGTTCGAAAGGCGCGTGCATGAACTTGCCGAGATGCTGGAGATTCGCCATGTGCTGAACACGCAGGTGCGGCGGCTCTCGCTGGGCGAGCGAATGAAGTGTGAGTTGCTGGCGGCGTTGCTGCATCGTCCGCGCGTGCTGTTTCTCGATGAGCCGACGATTGGGCTGGATGTTGTCTCACAGAAGCGTATTCGCGAGTTCCTGAAGGAGTATAATCGTCGCGAACGCACCACAATTCTGCTCACCAGCCACTACATGCAGGATGTGCAGGAGTTGGCGCAGCGTGTGCTGATTATCCATCACGGGCAGCTGATTTTCGACGACACGCTGCGTGCGCTGGTGGAGCGCTACAGCCCTTCCAAAGCGTTGCATTTGCAGTTCGAGCGTCCCGTGTCGGTGGAGGAGTTGAGCCGTTTCGGGCGCGTGGTGCGGGCAGACGGGCTGGAGGCGGTGCTGGAAGCCCCGCGCGAGCAGGTGAGCCGCATCGCCAGCGAGGCGCTGCAGGCGTTGCCTATCCACGACATCACCATCGAAGAGGTGGATGTAGACGAGATTATTCGCGACATCTTCGCGGGCAAGCGTGAAGCGGTGGTTGGATAGGGGTACGACGGCGGGGACGCCGTCGTACCACACCTGATACTCAGCCGCCCGCCTTCATGCGCAGTGCGGCCTCATAGCGCGCGTTCACGACATTCCAGTCGATAGCCTGGATGAACGCATCGATGTAGCGGGCGCGCGCCGTCTGGAAGTCCAGATAGTAGGCGTGTTCGTACACATCCATCGCCAGCAGCACTGTGCAGTTCCACATGTGGAAAGTGTTTTGCGCGTCGCCGATGTAGTTGAACAGGCTGCCGTCGTCGTGGTCATAGGCGAGCCACACCCAACCGCGACCGCCCATGCCTGTGCCTTTCAGGTCTTCCAGCCAGCGTTCGTAGGAGCCGAAGTAGCGGGCGAGCGCAGCGCGTAGCTCACTGCTTGGCTCAGACCCGCCGCCGCCGATGTTCTCAAAATACAGCTCGTGGTTCTTGAAGCCGCCGTAGGCGAAGGTGTAGTCGACCTTCAGCGAGCGAATCAGGCTGTAGCTCTGGTTGCCCTTGCTGAAGTCGTCGGAAGTAAGTTGCGCCAGCGCACGGCGGATTTCGTTCGTCTTGTTCACATACCCCTGATAGAGCTTGTAGTGTTCCTCGTGCGTCTTGCGCGAGATGCCGAATTTCTCGGTCTCGAACACTTTCTCGGGCAGGGGTTTGGCAGTGACTTCAAACACCTGAATCTCAGCCATAGCGGATACCCTCCTGTTTGTTGGAATAGCCAGCGCGTGGGGAGCCATTACCGCAAAGGTGGTGGTCACCGCCACCTGTTGCAGAAACTCCCGTCGCGAAAGGCGTTTCGCGCTCATAACGGCAGGATTATACCCCGTAGTAGCACGGACATTCCTGTCCAAGCCACAGAGGCTTGGACAGGACTATCCAAGCAACTTTCACCTGTCCATCCGCAGCACATCCTCGTAGGTTTCCCGCTCCACAATCACCCGCGTCTCGCCGTTGCGCACTGCGACCATCGCAGGGCGCGGATAGCGGTTATACTGGCTGCTCATCGAGTAGGCGTAGGCGCCTGTGGTGAGAACGGCAATCACATCCCCCGCGCGGGTTTCGGGCAACAGGGCGCAGTCGATGAGAGGGTCAGTCTCGCAATGTTTGCCCAGAACGCGGTAGGGATGGATGTGTGGCTCTGCCCTGCGACTGACATGCACGGCGGTATAGCGCGCGCCGTACATCTGTGGGCGCGGATTGTCCGAGACGCCACCATCCACAATCAGGTACTCGTGAGGCAGGTTCGGGATGTCATGGGGAGTCTGCTTGACCGCCCCCACGCAATAGAGGGTCACGCCCGACTCGGCGATTAGCGAGCGTCCTGGCTCCACACCGAGCGCAGGTTCGGGATAGTTGCGCTGCTTGCACGCCTTGCGCAGCGCGCTCACCAGCGTCTGAGCGTATTCCCGTACCGAGGGCGGCTGGTCGTCGGGCGTGTAGCGAACCGCCAGCCCGCCGCCGATGTTCAGCAGCGACGCCACATAGCCGTATCGCAGGCGTACCGCGTGAGCGAATTCCACCATCGCCTGCACCGCTGCCGCGAACGCACTCAGGTCGCTAATCTGCGAGCCGATATGGCAGTGGAAGCCGCGCAACTGAACACGGGAGTTGCTCAGAACATGCTCCACAGCGCGGAAGGCGTCACCATTCAGCAGATGGAAGCCGAACTTGCTGTCGCACTGCCCGGTGCGGATTAATGGGTGCGTGTCGGCGTCTACTTCGGGGGCGATGCGGATGAGGATGGGAAAACCGCCGCTCGGCTCGCTCGCGCCACCGTCGCG
>CALKLF010000012.1 GCA_937992175.1 uncultured Fimbriimonadales bacterium
ACAACGGTGATATCGACCGAAACGGCTGCGTGGACGACGCCGACCTGCTCGCGGTGCTGTTCGCGTTTGGCAGTGCAGGGCAAGGTTTGGGTCGCGTGGATGTGAACTGCGACGGTACAGTAGACGACGCCGACCTGCTGATGGTGCTGTTTAACTTTGGCGGTGGATGTTAGTATCACCCCAGTTGCTAAGTGCCTACCGCAAAAAAATCGTCCGCTTGGCGCGACGGCAGGAATGCCGTCGTGCCACTGGCGTATCCTCAACCTGCAACGGCAGGAATGCCGTCGCACCAAAAGCAGGACGATTTCACATTTGAGTGACTTAGTCTCTCAAAGGTTAACAGGACTATAACCCATATCGTCCCGCAGACCCCTCGCGCTGTGCATCAGCCTGTTTTCCGGGCGTCGTCACACCAATACTCTGCCCTCAGGTACACTCTACTGGAGGCTGTGCGTATGAGCATTCGTATCGAACGCGACGCTTTAGGAGAGCGTGAACTGCCCGCCGATGTCTACTGGGGCTTGCAGACCCTGCGGGCGCAAGAGAATTTCCCGATTAGCAGCATCACGGAACCCCCGCTGATGATCGACGCCTATGTGCTGCTCAAAAAGGCGGCGGCGCAGGCAAACACGGAATTGGGACTGCTGCCTGCGAACATCGGACGCGCGATTATCAAGGCAGCCGACGAAATCTTGCAGGGTAACCTGCGCGACCAGTTCCCCACCGACATCTTCCACCAGGGCGCGGGCACTTCGTTCCATATGAATGTGAACGAGGTGCTGGCAAACCGCGCCATCGAAATCTTGGGCGGGCAGAAGGGCGACTACAAACTGGTGAACCCGAACGACCATCCGAACTTTGGACAGTCGACGAACGACACCTTCCCGACGGCGATGCGCATCGCCACGCGCCTTGCGCTGCGCGACCTGTTCCCCGCGCTGGACGCCCTGACCGACGCTTTTGCCCAGAAAGGCAAGGAGTTCGACCATGTGCTGAAGTCGGGGCGCACGCACCTGCAGGACGCCGTGCCGATTCGGCTGGGGCAGGAGTTCGCGGCGTATGCAGCAACGCTGCGCAAGTGTCGGCGCGTGCTGGAGTTCGCGGCGGAAGCCGTCGAAGAGCTTGGCATCGGCGGCAGCGCAGTCGGCACGGGGCTGAACACCCACCCGCAGTACCGATTCCGCGTGGTAGAGCTGCTGCGCGAGTGGACAGGCATCCCCTTCCGCCCTGCGGACGACCTGCGCGAGGCGATGCAGAGCCAGATGCCAATTCAACTCGTCGGCTCCGCGTTGCGCACCCTCGCGCTGGAGCTGACCCGCATCGTGAACGACCTGCGCCTGCTCTCGTCAGGACCGCTCACTGGCTTCGCCGAAATCACCCTGCCTGCAGTGCAGCCAGGCAGCAGCATCATGCCCGGCAAGGTGAACCCCAGCATTCCCGAAATGGCGAACATGGTCTGTTTTCAGGTGATTGGCAACGCGACCGCGATTGACTACGCGGTGCAGGCGGGGCAGCTGGAGCTGAATGTGATGATGCCGCTGATGGCGTACAACGCCGTGTTCTCCACGCAGATTATGACCCGCATGATGCGCCAGCTCGATGAGCGCTGTGTGCGCGACATTATTGCCAACGAGGAGAAGTGCCGCTGGTACGCCGAGACGAGTCCGAGCCTCGCGACCGCGCTGAACGCCTATGTGGGCTACGCCACCGCCGCTGAGGTGGTCAAGCAAGCCCTGCGCGAGGGACGCTCGGTCATCGATGTGGTGCGCGAGCGCAACCTGCTTACCGAAGAGCAAATCAAAGAGGTGTTCGACCCGTTCAAGATGACCGAGCCGGGCATTCCCGGCAAAACATCTTGAACCTGATTTTTCAGGAGGCAAGTAGACGATGGCGTCGGAAATGATTCATCTGGAAGGGCATGTTATCGACTCGCTCACGCTGTCGAAGGTACTGGACATTCTCTCGTCTTATGAGGGCGTGCGCTATGAGGTGCGCCATGCGAGAATCGGGCACACGCGCACCGAGACCAGCAAGTTCGATATTCAGGTAGAAGCGGAGACCGAAGAGCTGCTGGAGCGCGTGCTGGAAGAGGTGCAGCAGCATGGCGCGTACTTCTCGCACGCCGACGCGCACCTGGAGCCTGCGCCCAAAGACGGCGTCTTCCCCGAAGACTTCTACTCCACCACGAATCTGGAGACCTCCGTGCGCGTGCATCATCGCTGGGTGCATGTGGAGAACATCGAGATGGACTGCGGGATCCGCGTCTGGCAGGAGGACGGCAAATGGCGAGCGGCGACTGTGCCGATGGCGCGGGTCAAGCAGGGCGACCTGATTGTGGTGGGGCACGAGGGCATTCGCGTCACGCCCCCTGAGCGGCGCGACCCGACCTCGGTGTTCGCCTTTATGGGCAGCGATGTATCGTCGGAGAAGCCGAAAGAGCGCGCGGTGCGCGGCGTCGCCGACGAGGTGCGCAAAGCGAAAGCGAAGGGCGAAAAGGTGCTGTTCGTCGGCGGACCCGCGATTATCCACACGGGCGCGGGTTCTTACCTGGAGCAGCTCATCCGCAACGGCTGGATCGATGTGCTGTTCGCGGGGAACGCGCTCGCAGCGCACGATATCGAGTCGGCGATGTACGGCACTTCGCTCGGCGTGTCGCTCGACTTGGGCTCGCCCGTGACGCACGGACACCAGCACCACATCCGCGCCATCAACAAGATTCGCTTACTCGGCGGGCTGAAGCAGGCGGTGGAGCAGGGCGCGCTCACAAAGGGCGTGATGTATACCTGCATCAAGCATCATGTGCCGTTCGTGTTGGCGGGCAGCATCCGCGACGACGGACCGCTGCCCGAAGTGATTACCGATGTGCTGGAGGCGCAGGATGCGATGCGGGCGCATATTCCCGGCGTCGGCGTCGCGATTATGGTCGCTACCACGCTGCACTCGGTTGCAACAGGCAACATGCTGCCCGCCTCCGTGCGCGTGTTCTGCGTGGACAACGACGCCGACACGGTAATTAAGCTCACCGACCGCGGCACGCACCAGACCTTCCCGATTGTGACCGACTGCCACTTCTTTATGAAGGAGCTGGCGTTGCACCTGGTGGAGCCGTTTCGGAAAGGTTAGCGCGTTTGCGGTTGTTGCCGCCCGCCCATCCGTCGCCGGATTTCGCCGATTGCCGCCTCTTTCGCCTGCGGCGGCATGTTCGGGTCGTTCTGGATTTGCTGGATGCGCTTCTCCAGCTCGTTCGGGTCTGGCTCCACGAACTGCGGCTGCGTGCTGCGGTAGGTGAAGAAGAAAATCACCGCCGCCGCTGCGATGAGCGTAATCGCGATAATTGCCAGTTTCGTTTCGCGGTTCATCGTTCCCTCCCGAATTTGCCCTTACCCCCTACCCCACTTCCAGAGACGGGGTTGGGTAGAGGTTGCCTGCTTTCGCTCGCGCCCCCTGCCCCTCTCCCACAGCGTGGGAGCGGGGAGTTGCGTGCGCATGCCGCGCCGCTGTTCCCCCTCTCCCGCGTCGTGGGAGAGGAGGCAGGAGATGAGGGCAATCTACGCATCATCAATACGGATACCAGCCCTCCGCCGTCCACTGTCCGGGCAAGCCGACGGGGATGTAGATATGCCTGAACCAGAGAATTTTGCCCCGCGCCATGCCCTGTACATGCCCGTCAAAGAAGGCGAAGTTGGCGACGCGATTATGGCGATAGCGCGGCAACATCCCGCAGCCCGCCCAGGTGCCGTTCCCGCTGGGACGATAGTCGCAGTCGCGCTCCAGGGCGATTCGCGCGTTATCTGTCGAGCCGCGTGGGTTGCCCACCGAATCCGCCCAGTCCCACTGCCATGTGCCGAAGAAGGGCCAGCCCCAGGTCGCGTCGTTCACGCCCGTCTCCGCCATCATCACCTTCTCGGCGGGCGTCTCAATCGCCGCGACCGAGGTTACCCGATGCCGCGCGTCCGTCTGCGACCCGGGCGCACAGCAGCTCCAGAAGTCCGCGAACACATCATAATGGACGCTGTATTGCCCATTCTGCTGGGGCGCAGGGTAGCTGGGACAGCTGAAAATGCCCTCCACGCCCGGATACCATTTCAAGTTTGGGTTCATCCAGTGAGGCTCCACGCGACCGCTCTTGACATACGGATAAATCATGCCGGTCCACAACATCTGGGGAATGTTCGTGTTGCCGCCGCCGTACTGGGACATCGGGAAGAACTCGTCGTAGTCCTGAAGATACTGCATGATGCCGAGGCTAATCTGCTTGGTGTTCGACAAGCAGGTCGTCTTACGGGCGCTCTCACGCGCCTGCGCAAACACAGGAAACAGTATCGCCGCTAAGATGGCGATAATCGCAATAACGACCAATAGCTCAATCAGCGTAAATCCACGCTTCATTGCAGTCCTCCTTCGCGCTTCAGATGCCCCACTGCGTATTGAAGCGCTTCAACCTAATTATATACCACATCCGATATGATTCCTGCTACTTCTTTCCAAAGTCAGGTGTAATCAGTGGGTTTAATGCCGCGAAGCTCTACAGCGTGGGCTGACGATTAGTACCCAACGCTTGAGGTACAATACTTTCTCGTGGGGGAACCCATAATCCGTATCTGGAGGGAACTATGTTGAAGCAACGACGGTTCGTGCTACTGTGGTTGTTGCTGTTTGCCGTGTTGGTTGGCGCGTATGCGCAGGAAAAAGTGCTGCTCCAGTATAAAGCCAAGCCTGGTCAGACCATGCGCTACAAGCTGTCAGGCGCGCTGAGTATCGAAGCGGCAGGCAACACCTTCAACCTCGAACTGACCTCAGTCGTCGTGCGGAAAGTCCTCGAAGTCTCGCCCGAAGGCAATATCAAGCAAGAACAGACCACCGAATCCTATGAGATGAGTTTCGGTGGGCAGAGGATGCCTGTGCCTGACGAAGCGCTTAGTGGAAAGGTCATCACCGTTACGAAGCCCAACGGCGAGCCGATTAGCCGTGAAAGCACCCGCGACGAAGAAGGTGAAGACGCCGAGCAGAGGCATTTAGGACAGACCCTCGCCGTTATTTTCAGCGACAAGCCGGTTGGCGCGGGCGATAAGTGGAGCTATACCTTCAAGGAAGACGCTCAGCTGGGCACTGCGCCCGCCACGATTGAATACACCCTGCGCGGGTTCGAGACATGGAAAGGCATCCGCGTCGCCCGAATCGCGAGTACCTACACGGCGGGCGGCGGCAGCAAAGTCTCTGCCGATAGCGAACTGCTGGTTGAGGTGCGCACAGGCGACACCGTGTACGCCACGACCAAAATCACAGGCTTGAGCTGGGGTCAGGGGGGCGTGACGGCGGCGGCATCCGCGCAGCTGGAATATGAGCGCATCGAGGGAACCCCGCTGCCGGAAGGTGTGAACGGTGCGCAACCGCAAGCCGCGCCTAAACAGGAGGCTCAACCCGCTCAGCAGCAAACCGCCGAGCAGAAGTCCGAAGAACAAAAGCCCGCCGAAGGCGAGAAGAAAGAAGACCCCAAAAAGAAAGAGAAGACCATCGAGGATGTGACGAAGGACTTCGAGAAGCTGGAGGGGCTGTTCACGCTCTACCGCAAGAAGGAGGCGGGTAAAGACACGATTTACATGGAGATTCGCCGCGACCAGCTGGAGAAGCTCTACTTCCTGCAGGCGACGGTCAGCGAGGGCTTGCCGACCTTCTTCCTCGCAGCAGGCACGCCCATCAACGACATCCTGTTCAAACTCGTGCAGCGCGATGAGCAGATTCTGCTGGTGGTGCCCAACATCGGCTTCCAGGCGAACCCCAACACGCCGATTGCACGCTCCGTGCGACGCTCCTTCGCCGATGCTTACTTGGAGGCGTTCAAGATTGAGGCAAAGTCCGACGAGGGCAAGCGATTGCTGATCGATGTGAGCAACATGTTCCGCTCTGACCTGATTCAGATTCAGCAGATTGTGAGCCTCGCGGCGGGCGGCAGCTACAGCATCGACCGCGAGAAGACCGTTTACAATCAGGTCAAGGCGTTTCCGAACAATATCTTTATTCAGACCGCCTATCACTTTGCGGGCGGGCCGCAGCGCGGGGGCGGCTTAGCGGGCATTCTGGGCGGTCTGGCAGGCGGCGCGAACCTCGCCGACCCACGCAGCGTGCCCATCACGGTCAACTATAACCTCTGGGAGCTGCCCGTCAACAACGGCTATACGCCACGCTTCTACGACCCGCGCGTCGGCTACTTTGTCACCGCCTACGAGGACTTCACGCGCGAGCAGGAAAACCAGACCCGCCGCTATATCCTGCGCTGGTATCTGGAGAAAGCCGACCCGAACGCCGAACTCTCGCCCCCGAAAGAGCCAATCGTGTTCTGGATCGACAACGCTGTGCCCTATGAGTATCGCGACGCCATCCGCGAGGGCATTTTGGAATGGAACAAGGCGTTCGAGAAAATTGGCATCAAGGACGCGATTGTGGTTAAGCAGATGCCCGACGACGCCGACTGGGACCACGCGGATATGCGCTACAATGTGATTCGCTGGGTCACCTCGCCCAGCAACGGCTATGCCGTCGCGCTGTTCCGGGCGAACCCGCTCACTGGGCAGATTCTGAACGCGAGCATCACCATCGACGGCAACATGGCGCGCTTTACCCGCGTGCAGTTCATCCGCGACATCGACCCGCTGGCGGCGTTCCGCGAAGCTGAAGAGCGCGAGAAAAACTGCTGCGACCACCACGCCTTCAACTCCCCGCACGCCTGCACCTTCGCGCAGGACACCCTCCAACGCGCGTGGCAGGGCTTTGTGATGATGGAACTGCTCGCAGGCAGGCGCGGCGCAACTAAAATCACTGAAGAGCAGTTCGTGAAGGACTACATCAAGTCCGTCACGATGCACGAGATGGGGCACATTCTGGGGCTGCGCCACAACTTCGTCGCGAGCCGCCTCAACTCGCTGGAGGAACTCAAGAACGGCGAGCTGGTGCGTCAGCGCGGCACAGTCGCCAGCGTGATGGAGTACGACCCGTTCAATCAGATGGCGCTCCATGCTCCGAACACCTACTACTGGAACCCGACGATTGGACCCTACGACTACTGGGCGATTGAGTATGGCTATCGCATCTTCCCCGACGCCAAAACGCCCGAAGCCGAACGTCACCATCTGCTCGAAATCGCACGGCGCAACACCGAGCCGGGACTGGCGTATGAAACCGACGACTACGCCGACCGATTCGACCCGTATGTGACGCGCTTTGATCTCGGCAAGGACCCGCTGGACTACTGGGAGCTGGTGATTAAGGACACGCACGAGCTACTGGAGGTGCTGCCCACGCGCGTTCCAGGTCCGGGCGAGACCTACTATGACTTTACGCGCAACTTCTTCGGCACGCTGGCGAGCTTCAGCCGCGCGGCGACGCAGCTAAGCCGCTTTGTGGGCGCGCTGCAGATGCGACGCAACTTCGCCACCGACCCGAACGCGCAGCCGCCGCTGGAGCCAGTGAGTGCAGACAAGCAGCGCCGCGCCCTGCAACTGCTGGCGACTTACATCTTCTCGGAGAGCGCATTCAACATCCCGAAGGGGCTGTACTTGAACCTCGGTCCGAACCCGTTTGGCGGGGGTGGCGCGATTCCGCCCGACGCGCCTGTGCGCGACTTCCTGAGCAACATCCAGCGGCTCACGCTCACCCGCCTGATGGCGCCCGATACCCTGCGCCGCGTGGCGAACAACGAGTTCAAAGCCGTCGACGAGCGCAACGCCCTCACGATGGCGGAACTTTTCGACACGCTGCAGGGCGTCATCTGGTCGGAGGCGCAGTCGAATCGCGCTGTGCCTGCGCTGCGCCGTCAGCTGCAGCGAGCGCACTTGCAGACGCTGGTCGATATGCTCACCAAGAACACGGGCGCACCCGACGACGCGCGCATGCTCGCTCGTTACCACCTGCGCCAGCTGCGCGAGCAACTCGCCAAGCAACTCCCGCGCGTGCGCGACACCTACACTCGCGCCCACTACAGCGAGGCAATTGACACCATCGACAAGGCGTTGAATGCGCAGTATATGCTGGGCATGCCCGAAATCCGCGTCCCCTCGCTGGCAGATCTGCTGGGCATCGGCGCGGAGAAGTAAGTGCCTCAAATGTTAAGGCATCCTGAAAATGCAGCGTTGAGATTCCTCGCTCCGCTCGGAATGACAAGCTTCGCGAGCAAAGAGGTTCTGTCATTCCGAGCGGAGCGAGGAATCTCATTTCGGGACAATTTCACTTTTGAGGGACTTAATACCGATTGGAGTTTCAAGTGAGACAAAAGGGGACAGAGCGAAAGGGGGAGGCACTTGTTTCCCCTCACCCCCTATCCCCTCCCTTGCGCTGCGGGAGAGGGGGAGCGAGCGTCACAGCGCACTTGCTCGGCTCCTCTCTCCCACGCCGTGGGAGAGGGGCTGGGGTGAGGGGAAACAAGCGCCTCCCACGAAGGTTGTGTAGCACTTGTACCCTCGGTTGGTAAGCCCTTCCCGCAAAGAATGATCCCGCAAGAGATTTCTCGCTTCACTCGGAATGACAAAGGTTGTCATTCCGAGCGAAGCGAGGAATCTCGATATTCCCTGCCGCGTTTTGGAAGCATTTTTCTTGGGAAGCACTCGTTATCCCGTGCAAACCTGAACATTTTTCTCAGAAAAACCTCAGAATTTGCTTTTTTGGCACGAAAGTTGCTGTAAGTTCTCATAGGCGTGCGGTACAGTGGAATGGATTATACATTCAAGGAGGAGAGACTTTGCCAGATATTGGCGTGTTGCTGGTGGAAGATGAAAGGTTGCTGGATCGCGTGGTGACGGACGCACTGCGCACGCTGGGACTTGCGTGCGATGTGGCGCACTCGGAGGAGGAAGCGATCCATCGTCTGCACCATCGACGTTTCGACCTGATGATTCTGGACGTGCGTTTACAAGGAGGGTCGGGAGTGAATGTGCTGGAGCAGGCGCGGCGGCTCTACCCTGACCTGACTGTGGTGATGGTCACCGCGTATACCTTCACGGAGGAGGTGCAGTGCGCGCTGGCATGGGGCGTCGATGCGCTGCTCTACAAGCCGTTCGATATCGATACGCTGCTAGCGACGGTGCGTGCGCTGCTGAATCGCCGTCCGCGTCGGTTGCCCACCCACGCGGCAGTCCAGATGGAGGCTGCCCCTTCAGTTCTTCCTGTGGGGCAGGGGGGTGTTCTGCAAGCGGGCGACCTGGCGACCTTGAAGCGGGAGGCGTGTGCGCTGGTCTGTCGCGTGCGCCAGATGGACGAGGGGTGGCTGAGCGTCGAGACGGAGCGTGTCGAATCGCCTGGGGAAACCCGCTGGCAGCTGGAATGGACAGGTGGCGACGCCCTGTATCAGTTCTCCACGCACGTCGTGGAGTGCCTGCCGCAGGAGAACTCTACGCTCTGGCTTCTCCGCCAGCCGACACGGATTCGTCGGTTTCAGCGGCGTCGGTATCCGCGCGTGCCCGTATCGGGTCAGGCGTTCGTCTCCCTGACGGGGCGACTGCAGCGGGCGACCGAGGCAAATCTGCTAGACTTGAGCGCAGCAGGCGCGTGTGTGGTGCTGCCAGAGCCGCCCCATCGGGGGGCAGCGGCACACCTCGAGGTCTACGCCGACACGGAGGCGGGCACAATCGTTTTTCAGCGCGAGGGCGTCGTGCGCTCCGTCGTGGCGTTTGTGGAGGGAGGACAGCCCCGCTATCGCGTGGGACTGCAGCTGGAGCGGTTGCCAACGCCTGTTTTGAAGCAGCTCCGCCAACTTCGGGTTGCCCGCCTGGTTGGGAGATAGAGATTCCTCCCTTCGCTCGGAATGCTTCGTCTCTCGTGATTGATTGGATGTTCCCCCTCCGTAAGGTTCCTCCCGCCGCGCGAGGGGAACCAAATCGTGGTTGGTTCCCCCTACTGCTTCGTCAACCCTGATTGTTTGGATGCTTTGCCCCCCTCTCTGTTTACGGAGAGGGGGGCAAGGGGGGTGAGGTGGAAACAGCGTGGGAAATCGCCGGCGCGTTTCCCCAAGTTGAGGTCGGGTCGTGTACCCTGATTAGACCTGTAGGAGGGGGGTTCCAAAAATTCAGTGTTGACGAGGCACTACGCAGGAGGGGGGAACCTAAAGGAAGGGGTTCCAACGATTGACGGTTGGCGAGGCAGGAATGACATCCTTTGTCATTCCGAGCGAAGCGAGGAATCTGACTCTGGCTCCCCGCAATCCACACAGGACACCCGTATTTCTACGATATTTCAATAAACCTCGCAAATTTGCAGAGAGCGACACCTTAACTTTCGCCAACAATCCCCCTTGACGCGCCCACAACGCCCGCGCCGACGGAACGGCAACGGCAGGCGCGTCGGAAATCACACAATCAGGGAGGATAGAACGATGAGTCTACGCATCAACACCAATATGTCAGCGCTGAACGCGCTGCGCAATGTGGAGCGTGCGTCCGACGGTTTCGGTCGCTCGATTGAGAAACTCGCTTCGGGTCTGCGCATTAACCGCAGCGCGGACGACCCAGCGGGCTTGATTCGCTCGGAAGACCTGCGCGCCCAGATTACGGGCTTGGAGCAAGCCATCGCCAACTCGCAAGACGCGACGAACTTGGTGAAGACGGCTGAAGGCGCACTGGAAGAAGTGCATAACCTGCTGCGCAGCATGCGCCAGCTCGCCGTCGCTTCAGGAAACACGGGAACGAACGACCTGACCGCTCTGCAGGCGAACCAGAACCAGATTGCGTCGGCAATCGACAGTATCAACCGTATCGCGGCGCAGACCCAGTTCGGCACGAAGAAGCTGTTGGACGGGACTGCGGGCACCAGCGCGGTCGTGACCGACTTCCAGCGCGTGGGCGGCATGTTCTTCGGTGGCTCGGTGTTCGGTAGCGTGGCAGGCGCCGCATCACAGGACTACGCAATCGGCTCAGGAATTGTCACCATCGATGTAACGCAAGCGGCGACCCGCGCAACCGTTACAGGCAACCGCGTCTACACTGCTCCGACCAGTGTAATTGCGACCTCCGCGACCGTTGTGATTAATGGCGTCAGCTTCTCGACTCAGGCAAACACGGAAACCTTGCAAAGCTTCGTTGACCGTATCAATTCGCAATCCAGCGTGACAGGCGTCGTGGCTGAGGTTTTCGAAGCAGCCGCAAACGACTATCGTGTGCGACTGCGTGCGAAAGAGTACGGCGCGAACTTCTCTGTCACCGTGAACGACCAGCAGGCGATTCTGTTTACTACCGCGACCTCCACAACTGCGTCGGGACAGAACGCAACGGCGACCGTGTCTGTGACCAACATCGACGGCGGCGTGGTGACCGTCCTGTTCACGGGGGGCAAAGCCTCAGGCGATTCAGGACTGCGCCTGACCGACGCAAAGGGGAATGTGATCCTGCTGAACGAGTACGGCAACGACACGACCACAGGCGACGGCGCCGTGGGGCGCACCAGCGCAGGGCAGCTCCAGTTCCAGATTGGCGCGAACGCTGGACAGGTCGCACGCTTCTCCATCAACAACATGCGCGCTGACCAGATCGGCACGGGCGCCGTATCGGGCAAAAGCCTGAAGGACATCGATGTCACCAAGACAGGCGGCGCGGAAGAGGCGCTGAAGATTATCGACGCCGCCATCCAGCAGGTCTCCAAACTGCGCGGCGACATGGGCGCGTTCCAGAAGAACGTCCTCGAAAGTAACATGCGCTCGCTTGCCGTCGCGAAGGAGAACCTCACGGCGTCTGAGTCGGCAATCCGCGACACGAACTTCGCCGAGGAAATCAGCCGCTTCACGAAGTTCCAGATCCTGCAGCAGGCGGGTATGTCCGTGCTGGGTCAGGCGAACTTCGCGCCGCAGGGCGTGCTGCAGCTCATCCGATAAAAAGCCTCTCAAGGGCGAATCGGGTACAATAGACGGCAGGGGGTCAGCGTGACCCTCTGCCATTTTGACTCCGAGATTCCTCGCTCCGCTCGGAATGACAAGGTAATTGCGAAAACCGCTGTCATTCCGAGCCGAAGGCGAGGAATCGGCGGCTATTCGCTGCCGAGATTCCTCGCTTCGCTCGGAATGACAAGGTAATTACGAAGACCGCTGTCATCCCAAGCCGAAGGCGAGGAATCTCGCCCGCTCATAAAAATAGAGGAGGTAATAACCGATGCAATTCAAATACGCCATACTGGGAGCAGGAATGCAGGGTCCCGCCGTCGCCTACGACCTCGCGCGGTTCGGGGACGCCGAAGAGATTTATTTAGCCGATATCGATGAGCAACGCGCCATCCAGAAAGCCGAAATGGTCAATCAGGTGCTGCAGCGCGACATCGTGAAGCCCCAGCGCGTGGACGCAAAAGACGACAAACAGGTTCGGACATACTTCGAACAGGCGGATGTGGTGGTCAGCGCGGTGCCCTGGCAGATGAACATGCGCCTGATCCAACTCGCGTTGGACGCCCAGCGCAGCTTTATCGATATGGGCAACGACCCCGAGTGGTTCTGGAACGAGTTCCGTAAGCGCGACGAGGAGGCGAAAAAGGCGCATATCGCGCTCGTGCCCGACTGCGGACTGGCGCCCGGCATGGTGAACCACTTGGGGCTGTATTGTATGGAGCAGATGGACGAGTGCCACACGATTCGCCTGCGCTGCGGCGGCTTGCCCCAACGCCCCATCCCGCCGATTGGCTATAAGCTGGTGTTCAACATGATTGGCGTCATCTCCGAATATACGGGCGAGGCGCTGACCCTACGCGATGGCAAGCCCCGCTATATGCCCACGATGGAGGAGGTGGAGCGCATCGAAATCGGGTCGTTGGGTGTTCTGGAAGCCGCGCCGACCTCGGGAGGCACTTCCACCGCGCCTTACACCTTAGAGGGCAAGGTACGCGACTACGATTACAAAACCCTGCGCTATCCTGGACATTGGGCGGCGATGCGCGCCCTGCGCGACTTGGGCTTTTTCGACGAGAAACCCGTCGAAATTCAGAAAGGCGTCCATATTGTCCCGCGCGAGTTCGCTGCGAAAATCATCCCACCGCACATCGATTTCCCTGAAGAGAAAGACCTTGTGGTGGTGTATGTGCAGAGCACGGGCGTCAAAAACGGCGCGCCCTGCTCGATTAGCTTGGAGTTCGTGGAGTACCACGACGACGCGACGGGCTTCACGGCGATGGAGCGTTGCACAGGCTTCGCGGCAGGGATTATCGCGATTGGCGTCGCGAAGGGCGTCGTGCCACGCGGAGTGGTGCCCTACGAACAATCCATGAGCGGAACCCACTTTGTGAAGGAGTGGCTGCGACGCGGAATGATGCTGCGCGAGACGGTCAGCCAGCAGTTGAAGCCGTAATCTCAGTCAAAGGGCGATTCAGATTCTGGTTCGCGTTCGCGCGGGCTGCCGAGCGCGAGTCCGAGCGCTTCCTGCGCGGTGCGGGCGGGCATTGTGGTCAGGGGCAGGCGTTCGTGCGGGCGTTGCAGGTTGCTGCGGGGCGCGATGGCGTACTTGAAGCCCAGTCGCGCCGCCTCCTGTAAACGCGCCTCCAATCGGGGCACGCCGCGTACTTCACCCCCCAGCCCCACCTCGCCGAAGACCACCATATTCGAACGCAGCGGGCGGTTGCGCATCGCCGATGCGACGGCAATCAGCACCGCCAGGTCCGCCGCTGGCTCGAACAGGCGCACGCCCCCCGCCGCGTTCACAAACACATCGTGCGAGAGCATCCGAAAGCCAAGCCGTTTCTCCATCACCGCCAAAATCAGGCTCACGCGCTCGTAGCTCAGCCCTGTGATGACGCGCCGCGGGTTGTTCAGAAACGAAGGGGTCGTGAGCGCCTGAATCTCGACCAGCATTGCACGGCTCCCCTCCAGCAAAGGGAACACCACCGAGCCAGGTGCATCCACTGCCCGTTCTGCCAGCAGCCGCTCCGACGGGTTTGGCACAGGAACCAGCCCCTCCGACTGCATATCGAACATGCCCACCTCGTCGGTCGCGCCGAAGCGGTTCTTGCTGGCGCGTAGCACGCGAAACAGCCCCTGCGGATCGCCCTCGAAATATAGCACCACATCCACCAGATGCTCCAGCACTTTGGGCCCCGCAATCGCGCCCTCTTTCGTGACATGCCCAATCAAAAACAGCGCAATCTCCTGCTCTTTGGCGACCTGTTGCAGCGCAGCAGCGCAGGCGCGGATTTGCGAGACCGTGCCCGGCGGGTTGTCTATCTGCGCGGTGTAAAGCGTCTGGATGGAATCGACGACAGCGACGACGGGCTGCTCGGTGTGCAGCAAGCCCAGCACGGTCTCCAGTTCGGCGGCGGCAGCGGCTTGCAGGTTGGGGCTGAGCGTGTGCAGGCGTCGGGCGCGCATCTGCAGCTGGCGCAGCGACTCCTCGCCCGTGATATACAGCACTTTACCGTGCTGCACTAACCCCTGCGCCGCCTGCAGCAGCAGCGTGCTTTTGCCGATTCCCGGCTCGCCGCCCAGTAGAATCAGCGACCCCGGCACTACGCCCCCGCCCAACACGCGGTCGAACTCGTCGATTCCTGTCGGCAGGCGGGTCTCCAGCGTTTCGCTCAGGCTCGCGATTGGCTGCGCGTGGACAATAGGCGCGGGGCGATTCGCAGCGCGGGCGGAAGCGGGACGCGCGGGTGCAACAGTCTCCTCCTGCAGTGTGTTCCACGCGCCACACTCAGGGCACTGTCCCATCCAGCGCGGCGTCGTGTAGCCACACTGCGTGCAAACATACTGCACACGGGTTTTTGGCATCGATGGTTAGCATACCCGAAAAAGCGCGACAGCAGGAACGCCGTCGCACCAAACAGGTCAGAGCGCGACGGCAAGAATGCCGTCGCACCGCTAAGCGTTCCGTTGCATGAATTCACGCATGAACGCGCACAACGCCTGCACGCCTTCGATGGGCATCGCGTTGTAGATCGAGGCGCGGCAGCCGCCCACCGAGCGATGCCCCTTGAGTTCTTGCAGCCCGTGCGCCTGCGCCTCCTGCAGGAACCGCTTCTCCAGTTCCTCAGCTGGCAGTCGCCAGGTGACATTCATTATGGAACGGTATTCGGGGTGAGCGTGCCCGCGATAGAAGCCGCCGCTTTGGTCAATCACCTCATATAGCAGGCGCGCCTTCTCGCGGTTAATCTGCTCCATCCGCTCCAGCCCGCCAATCGTGTGTAGCAGCCAGCGCGTCACGAGCATCACAATATAAATTGCGAACACGGGGGGCGTGTTGTAGAGCGACTTATTCTCCGCCTGCACGCGATAGTTCAGCATGGCGGGCAGGTTCTCAGGAGCGCGTTGCACGAGGTCGTCGCGAATGATTACGATGGTCACGCCTGCAGGCCCCGCGTTTTTCTGCGCCCCCGCATAAATAAGCGCGTACTTGCTCACATCGATTGGGCAGGAGAGGAAGTTCGACGACATGTCGCACACCAGCGGAACCTCGCCGACCTGCGGTTCAGTGGGGAACACAACGCCCTGAATCGTCTCGTTGGAGGTGAAATGCACATAGCGGGCGTTGGAATCGATGGCGTATTCATCAGGGCGCGGGGCGCGGACGAAATTCTCCTCTTTGCCGCTCCACACGGCGCGCGCCTTGCCAATCAGCTGCGCCTCTTTATAGGCTTTCTGCCCCCATGAACCAGTGATGATGTAATCCGCGCTGCCGTCGCCGAGCAAGTTCATCGGAACCATCGCAAACTGCAGGCTTGCGCCGCCCTGCAGGAACAGCACATGGTAATGGTCGGGGATGTTGAGCAGGCGGCGCAGGTTCGCTTCGGCTTCCTGAATAATAGCGTCGAAATGTTTGGAGCGGTGGCTGATTTCCAGCACGGACGCGCCTACGCTGGGCAAGCAGAGCAAATCGCGTTGCGCCTCTTCCAGAACGGGCAGGGGCAGCGCGCCCGGACCCGCTGAAAAGTTCCATACACGCTGAGTCATCGTCGTCCTCCGGGAGGGAAGGATACCTGAAGCGTGGGGCTTGGAAGCGATTCGATCCAGAGCGTGCTGACGGGCATCGCCCAGAGCTTTTCCCCGAACGGTAACGCGCGTTCGCCCCTATAGAACAGGACGCCCTGCACAAACCGCTCGCCAACCGCCTGCTGCAGGGCGCGTAGCCCCAGAAAATCGCTCGCACTGACGGTCGCGCCCGCCTTGACCTCAACCCCAATCAGTTGCCCACGCTCATTCTCCAGAACGAAGTCCACCTCATTGCCCTTGTCCGTGCGAAAGGGTAGCAGCGTAGGCGAGTAGCCACTCGCGGCGCGCCGAGGCGTCGTTGCGTAGTACCCATTCGGGGTAGACCCCGCGCACGATACGCTCTGGCAAATCGTCGGGTGCAAGATAGCGCATGGCGGTTGGCTCGCTCTCGAAGGCGCGCTCCAACCAGTTCTCACGGACACCTTCGATCTCGCCCTGTGAGAGGGGCATTAGGGTAGCAAGACCGACGCGCCCCACCAGCGCGTCGGCAATCTGGGGCAGCGCGAGCGGATTGGCGGAACCCGTGAGCAAAAACGCCCCTGCCTCCCGCTGTTCATCGATGCGCATTTTAATCGCGCGTATCACTTCGGGGACGCGCCGTGCCTTATCGATGACCACGCCGTGCGGCAGCGCACGGACGAAACCCTGCACATCCTGCTGTGCCGCGACGACAGTGAGCGAGACGCTCGAACAGAGGCAATTATACCCAAACCCGATAGGTGGAAATCCTCAGCTAAAGTGAGGATTTTATCTAACCTAGGCTGCCTATTGGTTCTGAGGGGGCGAGATCCCTCGCTCCGCTCGGAATAATACCAATCGCAGGTTCAAGTGTTGCGAATCGTCGGCGGGGACGCCGACGAAACACAACACTTGAAAGCCCGATTGGTAAGTCCCTCCAATGTGAAATCGTTCCTTTTTACCCCAATGCCTGCGCCAAAGCTACCCCCACCCCAACCCTCTCCACAAGCGGGGAGGGAGCGCACTTACGCGCAGCCGCGACGCCTCCCCCGTTAACGGGGGAGGTCGGGAGGGGGGGAGAAAGAACAGCAGGCAAAGGGGGCGATTTAATCTTTGAGGGACTTATACCAATCGTAGGTTCAAGTGAAAAATGCAGACGGAGCGAGCGGAGTATGCGCGGGCTTGCTCTCACCCGCTACTCCCCTCTCCCGCGTCGCGGGAGAGGGGGAACCTGCGTGCTGGGCACGTGCACCGCTCCCCTCTCCCGCGTCGCGGGAGAGGGGGAACCTGCGTGCTGGGCACGTGCACCGCTCCCCTCTCCCACGCTGTGGGAGAGGGGCTGGGGGTGAGGGCAAACAACGTTCGGCGCGTCTCCCACGCAGGTTTTGTAGCACTTGAAACCCCAATCGGTATTATTACCTAAACGCGGCTGACCGTCAAACTACGCTGACTCCCGCTTAACAAGGCGCGCGGGCACAATCTGGCGTTTGGGCTGCGGCTCGCGTCCCTCAATAAGTGCAATCAGCATCTCGGTCGCCTTACGCGCCAGCGCGGGGATGTCTACGGCGATAGAAGTCAGGCTCGGCTCCACATAGTGGCAGAGCGGGCTGTCGTTGAAACCGATGAAGGCGATATCGTCGGGGACGCGGCAGCCGTGGCGCTTCGCCTCGCGCATCGCCGAGAGCGCAATCAGGTCGTCCAGCCCCACCACGGCATCAGGCGGAGGGGTCAGGCTGAGCAGATCCGTCATCGCGCTCGCCGCGCTGCGCTCGGAGAACTCGGAAAACGCAAGCAGGCGCGGGTCGTAGCCGACGCCGTGCGACTCCAGCGCGTTCTTGTAGCCCTGCAGACGGTCGCGCGTCACGGTGAGTCCTGCGGGTCCGCCAATATAAGCGATTCGCCGTCGCCCTGTACGAATCAAGTAATCGGTCGCCATGAACGCCGCGCCGACATTATCGTTGTCCACCGAGCAGACGGCGTCGGCGGGGTCGTAGCGTCCAATCAGCACGAACGGGAACCCCTCGCCACTTAGACGCGCGATGCGCTTATCGTGCGTTTCAGACTCTACCAGAATCAACCCGTCCACGCGGCGGGTGCGGAGCAGCTCCTCGTAGATTGCCCGTTGCGAGCGCGCCGTGCGCGCCGTGTCCACGCAGAGGTGATAATCGTATCTGCCTGCCTGTTCAATAATCGAAGCAATCAACGCGCTGAAGAAGGGGTCGCCTGCCAGCGCTTCCGAGGCGCGATGCACCACGAGTCCGAGCAGGCGCGTGCGCTGCGAGCGTAGCGACTGCGCTCGTGCGTCGGGCACATAGCCCAATTCCTGCACGACTGCCAGCACACGCTCGCGCATCGCGTCGTTCACCTGCGGGTCGCCTTTCAGCACCCGCGACACCGTCGCCTGAGACACGCCCGCCAGACGGGCAATCTCGATTTGCTTCAGGTCTGCCACAACGCCGCTCCCTCAGAATACGATTGCTATTATAGCACATTCGAGGGAGGTTTGTCATAAAGGCTCGCCAGTGGAACGCTTCGGTAGTGCGAGGGGATGCGCAGCGTCCGCATTCCACTGACGATGTGGAGCGGAGGGAGAGCTTCAGATAAACAGCGTCGCTTTCGACTTTGTGGCGTCACCCAAAAAGGTCGCGACACCGCCGACTTCGATGCCGTCGATCAGCTCGTCCTTGTGGATGCCCATGACATCCATCGACATCTGGCAGGCGACGATGCGCACGCCGAGGTCGCGCGCCATTTGCGCCATCTCTTCCAGCTGGGGCACCCCCTGCTGGCGCATCATCGTGCGGAGCATTTTCGCGCCGATTCCGCCGAAGTTCATCTTCGACACGCCCAGCCCGCGCGAACCCACAGGCGTCATCCAGCCCATGAGCTTCTGGAACAGCGTTTTGCCGCGCGACTCGCGTTTCTGGCGCAACGCGGTCAGCCCCCAGAAGGTGAAGAACATCGAGACTTCCATCCCGCTGGCTGCTGCGCCCGACGCAATCACAAACGCCGCCAGCACGCGATCCAGATCGCCCGAAAAGACCACCATCGACAGGCGATTCTCAGGCGATTGGGCGCGCAGGGCGTCCACCTGCGCCTGCAGCTGCTGAATCTGCTCCTGCAACGCGCTCAGGTCGGGCGCCGTGCGCTCAATTACTGCCGATTGACCATTCGGTATCACGGTTCCACCTCCCTACTTCTTGCGCACATAGTGGATATAGACCGTTTTGCCGTCGAGTTCGGTTGTCTCCTGCGCCACGAGTTCCGCCTCGGCGACCATATTCGCCCAGCCCTTGAAGTCGTTTACCGAGCCGGGATCAGTCGCCAGCACGCGCAGCGTCTGACCCGATTGGAGCGTCTGAAAGGTCTTCCGCGCGTTCACAATCGGCATCGGGCACTGCAGCCCGCGCGCATCCACTTCAACATCGTATTTGATTTCCATCGTTTGCCTACCTCCTGTCATTTTGGAATAGCGAAACCGCACAGCGCGGTTCCTGTAGAGTTAGAGGCGTTAGGAGAAGGAAAGGATTCATACCCCTTGATGGGTACAATTGACTGCGCATGATTCCTGAGTGGCTGCAGCGGCTTCGCAGCGCAACGCCTGCCCCTGTGCAGGGAACCCCCACCGTCTGGCACGAGGCGTGCATGGAGTCGCGTCCTGTGCTGCTTGCGCCGTGGCTGGCTGAACAGGCGCGCCCGGTATTGATTCTCACGCCGTCGCTGGAGCGGGCGGAGCAGTGGCTGGCGGTGTTGCTGCGGTTGGGGTTATCCGAAAATCGTGTGCTGCGCGTTCCGAGCAGTCTCACCCCCTTGCTGGAGCCGACAGGCGTGGAGCAGGAGACGCTCCACGAACGCCTGCGCGCGCTGAGTGCGCTCCATCGGGGCGACGCCATCTGCCTGATTGCTTCGGTTGCGTCGGCGTTGCAACGCACGATGCCCGAGTCGCTGTTCGAGGCGGAACTCGTGCGCCTGCGCCTGCCTGACGTCGAGCCGCCTGACCAGCACAACTGGGTATGTCAGACTGAACCTGACGCGCTCTTGAAACGCCTCGCTGAGGACGGCTACGAGTATCAGGAGCCTGTGCGTCTGCCAGGTCAATTCGCGCGGCGCGGGGGCATCATCGATGTGTTCCCGATGGGCGCAGACCTGCCTGTGCGCGTCGAGTTCTGGGGCGACGAAATCGCCAGCCTGCGCCTGTTCGAACCCGCCTCGCAACGCTCCATCCGCCAAATCAAGCAGATTGCGGTTCCGCCCGCGCGCGAGGTTTCGATGGGCAGCGAAGCTGTAGCGCAATGCATCCGCTCGGAATGGGACGCCCTGATCGCAAAACAGCCCCCTGCCCTGCAATCCGAACTGCGCCAGCGTCTGGAGGACGACCTGCGTCCCCTGATGCAGGGGGCGCCGTTCGACCGCCTCGAACTCTACCTGCCCTGGCTGCTGAGCAAGCGCGCCTGCCTGCTGGACTACCTGCCCGACGACGGCTGGCTCGTGTTGGACGAACCCTTGATGCTCAACATCGCCTATGACCGCCTGATGGAAGACTTGAATCAGTCGCTTACTTCCCGTGCCGAGCGCGGCGACATCCCTCCCCTGCACGCGACGCTCTATATCGAGCCGTTCGAGCGCATCGAGGGGCGCGCCGCCACCCTCCTGCTGGGCGAGCCAATATTCGGCGGAGGAAGGATATATCAAAAAAGTCAGAACGCTCTTGACCAGTAATCCTCCGAAAGCAGTGGAGGAGCGGATTATCGCCCCGTTGACAGGAGTCCCGCCCAGCGTGAGGAACTAAATAGCGCGTGGAGGCAACTGCTATGAAACGCGCTATCACGATCGATGACCTGTTCCGAATCAAACTGCTGGGCAGCCCGCAGATTGCGCCCGACGGCAGCCAAATCGTGTTCGTTTACAAGTGGATTGATACGGAGAAAAACAAATACTTCTCCAACCTCTGGCGGTTTCGTATCGGCGAGGAGGCGCAGCCGTTCACTTATGGCGAGTGGAGCGACTCGCAGCCGCGCTGGTCGCCCGATAGCAAGTATATCGCCTTTGTCAGCAACCGCCAGAAGCCCAAAAGCCAGATTTATGTGATTCCTGCCGATGGAGGCGAGGCGCGTCCGATTACGAATCTGGAGGAGGGTAGCATCAGCGAGTTCGCGTGGTCGCCCGACGGCAGTAAAATCGCTTTTATCTACCGCGAAACCGCCCCCGAGTGGCGCGAACAGGGGCGCAAGGAGCGTCAAGAGAAGGGCTTTTCCAATCCGCCGCGCATCATCCGCCGCGCTTACTGGCGGCTCGATGGCGACGGCGCATTCGTGGATCAGCGCTACCACCTCTATGTGGTGAATGTGAAAACGGGCGAGACCAAGCAACTCACCACTGACCCCGAGCTCAGCGAATCCAGCCCCGCATGGTCGCCCTGCGGCAACTATATCGCCTTCATCAGCAACCGCCACCCTGACCCCGACAACCATCCTGGCTATGAGGCGATTTACATCATCCCTGCCGAAGGAGGCGAACTGCGCAAGGTAGACGCGCCCGATGGACCCAAATACGCCGTGCGCTGGTCGCCCGATGGCAAATACTTGGCTTACATCGGCAACCCCTACCCCGACGACTCCTACCCGCGTAACGACCATGTGTGGCGCGTGTCGGTGGACGGCGGCGACGCGGTGGACTTGATTGAGCATTTAGACAACACCGTCGGCGTGGGCACGCTGACCGATGTGCGCGAGTTTGGCGGCGGCGCGCCGCTCATCTGGAGCACGGACAGCCAACACCTCTACTTCTTGGTAAGCGAGCGCGGCGGCGTGTACCCTTATCGCGTCAGAGTGGACGGCACACACCTTGATAGACTGCTGGATGGCGACTTCGAGATTGCCGATATGAGTCTGTCCCACGATGAACATCGCCTCGCGCTGCTGAAAGGCGACGCCACGCATCCGCATGAACTCTTCTTGGCGGAGCGCACAGGCAACACGCTGAACCTGACGCAAATCACCGCACTCAACCAGCCCCTACTCGATGAGGTGGAGATTGTGCAACCCGAAGAGTTCGAGGTAGAGGCGGACGACGGCGTGAAGGTGCACGGCTGGCTGCTCAAGCCGCCCGATTTTGACCCTGCCCGCAAGTACCCGACGATTCTGATGATTCACGGCGGCCCGCATGCGATGTACGGGCGCGTGTTCTTCCATGAGTTCCAGTTGCACGCGGCGCAGGGCTATGTGATTGCCTACACGAACCCGCGCGGCAGCGTCGGCTACGGCGAAGCGTTCGCCCGTGCCATCAAGGGCGACTGGGGCAACCGCGACTTCAAAGACCTGATGACCGTGACGGATTACCTCGCGAGCCTGCCGTTTGTGGACGCGGAGCGCATGGGCGTGGCGGGCGGCAGCTACGGCGGCTATATGACCAACTGGATTGTGGGGCATACCAACCGCTTCAAAGCCGCGATTACCGACCGCAGTGTAGTCAACCTCGTGAGTATGGCGGGCGTATCCGACTTCCCGATGATTCCGAACCGCTACTGGCAGGGCAACTTCTGGGACGAGCCGCAGAAACTCTGGGAATGCTCGCCGCTGGCATATGCGGGGCGCATCACGACCCCGCTGCTAATCGTGCATAGTGAAGGCGACCTGCGCTGCCCCATAAGCGAGGCGGATCAACTCTTCGCTGCGCTGGTACGGCAGGGCAAGGAGGTGCTGTATGTCCGCTACCCTGCCGAGTCGAGTCACGGATTGTCGCGCAGCGGCCCGCCCGATTTACGCCGCCATCGGCTGGAGCAGTATCTCAACTGGTGGCGGGAGCATTTATGATAGGTTGCCGTCGGCGTCGCCACCAACGAATCGCAGCTGAACCCGTCGTCGGCGGGGACACCGACGCGACGAGTGCTACTCGATTTTGCGCCCTGCTGCGCTGAAGAACGGCTCGATCGCTGCGCCGACGGCAATTACCCCCGTGCGTTGCATGTGAGGCGTTTTCGGACCGCCGCTAAACAGCGTAATACCCCACGAAACGAGCAGCGCGCCCGCCGTCTCATACCACTTCTCCGCCTTGTTGCTACCCGAAGAGAAGTCGCGCACATCCAGCACAATCTCCTTGCGCTTGACATCGATGATAATCACATTTACCGTCGCCTCCGCTTTAGTCTTGGGTCCCAGCCCAACCCAGACCGAGCGCACGCGCCAGGCGACCGTGCCCGCGCAGACATAATCCGCGCCCAGCGCCTCGCCGAACTCCAGCAACTTCTTCCCAGAGGGTAAACGGGGCAGCTGTCCGGGGTCTTCCACTGTCAGGGGGACATCCTCGTTGCCGAGTTGAATCCATGCGGCACGGCAACGCGCTTCAGGGATAATCTCCATACCTGCGCGATTCTCGAACGACTTGCGCAACAGTTCTTGAACAGAGCGCACCGCCTGCTCGTTCGTGCCCCGCTCGTTCTCTGCGAAGCACCACGGGTACACCGCGATCTTGGGCACTTGAATCTCGGTCTTTTGCGCGGGCGCGGCAGGCGTATCGTCTTCGATCTTCTGCTGCGCAAACGCCCAGTTCACGCCTAAAAGCAGAGCCAGAAGCCATATCCATCGCTGCATAGCAACCTCCTCAATCCCAGATGGGTTGATATTATTATACCACTCAGCTCGCGACTTATTTGGGAATTTTGAACAGGTATCCGCTGCGTCACCACCGCATCAATTTGGGAAGACGGGGGCTTCACAGGGGGCGCGTCGTCGGCAACGAATGCGGCCCGCAGTTGTAAACAATCTTCACCTGACGATTTTTTCGGTCTGGTCAGGTATCCTGTACCTGTGCGAGGCAACCGATGCAAAACTGGAGACGAACACTGGTGATTGCCGTTGGCGCAGCGCTAATAGTTTTCGCGGGCTGCGCCAAGCAGGAACAAGAATCTGCCGCCACACCTCCGCCCGACAGCGGAACCGCGTTGCTGCCTGCAGAGCCGCCGCTGCCCGCCCCCGAAACGGAGCCGTCTGCATCCCAACCCGCTCAGGGCGTGCCTGCGACAGCTAAAGCCCCCGATGATTTTCCACTGCCCATCCACGCAGGATTCCAAGTTAAGAAGACGATGCGCACAACGGCAGGCGACTTTCGGGGCGTGCAGGTGGAAATCATCGGTGACGCGCCGCCGGGGGCGGTCGCCGAGTTCTACGAAGCCGAGTTCAACCAGCGCGGGCTGAAGGTCAGTAAAATGAGCCAGCAAACGGAAGGAGGCGAAGAATCGCTCGTGCTGGGGCAGTCCGAAACCGTCACAGCGGGCGTCGCCGTCGCCAAACAAGGCAATCAGACCCGCGCCGTGCTATCGTGGAGCGAGAAGGCGAATAAGACCGACAAGCCGTAGCGAGCAATCTGGCAGGAACCCCGCTGTGCAGAGTGAATATCTGTTCAGTACGGAGGGAACAACGATGCGATTCCTCTTAGCGACGCTATGCTGGGCAATTATAGCAAGTGGCTGGGCGCAGGGGCTGCAGGCGGGCGCCGCAGCGAATAAGATTACCCCGACCAAACAGGTCTACCTCGCGGGCTACGCTTCGAACCGCCCTAACACGGGCGGCGTGCACGACGACATCTGGGCGCGCGCCGTCGTCGTGCAGGTGGGGCAGGAACGGCTCGCGATCGTCGTGTGCGACTTGCTGGGGCTGCTGCGCGACGATGTGCAGAAAATCCGCCAGCGGGTCAAATCGGTTCCCCCAAATCGGGTGATGGTGCTGTGTACCCATGTCCACTCCGCGCCCGACACGATTGGGCTATGGGGACCGACCCGCGCACAATCGGGACGCGATGAAGAGTATGTGAATTTCGTCATCGAGACCGTCGCGAAGACCGTCGACGAGGCGGCGAGTAAGCTACGACCCGCGACCGTCGGCTTCGGAAAGACGAACATCGAGGGCGTCTCGTATAACTACCGCATCGAGAAGATTCTGGACACCGAAGCGGCCGTGATGCAGTTCCGTAGCAAGGCGGACGGCAAGGTCATCGCAACGCTGACCAACTTCGCCTGCCACCCCGAAGTGCTGAACAACGATCAGCTGACCTCCGACTTCTGCCACTGGTATTACCAGACGGTAGAGTCGAAGGTGGGCGGCGTGGCGATTTTTGCGAACGGCGCGCTGGGCGGGATGATTTCGCCCGCGGCGAACCCTGATCCGAACATTCCCAAAGGGCGCGACTGGGCGCGCGCCGAACGCTACGGAACCACGATTGCGAACAAAGTCCTCGAAGCGATTGCGAACGCTCGCTTTACCGATGCCGTGCAACTGGAGCATCGCGAAGCGACTTACACGGTGACGATGGAGAACGAGGGCTTCCGCGCCGCGATGGCGGCGGGCGTCATCCCGACGGGCGCGTCGCTGAGCGGCGATAAACTCACCACCGAATCGCACCTCATCCGACTGGGCGACGCGGTCATCTTTACAATGCCGGGCGAGGTGCAACCGAACATCGGCATCCTGCTCAAGCGTCTACTCGCACCCTACGGCGACCCTGTGTTTCTCTTCGGGCTGGCGAACGACGAGCTGGGCTACATCCTGAGCCTGGAGGACTACTACTTAGACCTCTACAGCTACGAGCGCAGTATGTCGGTCGGCTCGGAGATCGGTCCCGCGATGGTGCAGGCGGCGCGACAGATGATGGGGCAGCTTGCCGTGCGCAACCCCGCAGGGGCAACGGTCGCGCAGGGCGAAAAATCGCCTGTAGAACAGGAGCTGGAGAAGTATCTGCAGCGGTTCCGTCCTGATCGCGCAGGCAGCTTCAAGGCGACCTATCGGCTCGCGCTCGAAGGTGCAGGCGAGTTCTACCTGCGCATCGCCGACGGCAAAGCCACGCTCAGCAGGGAAGGCAACCCCTCGGAGGCGGCGGTCACTATCAAAGCCCCTGCGGAGGTATTCCTCGCGATTATCAACGGTAAACGCGACCCACTGGACGCCTACAACACAGGCGAGTTGCAAATCGAGGGCGACATCGGCGTTGCCCAGTACCTGCTGTTCGTGTTTGAGTGAGCTACGCTACCAGTCCATAGAGCTGCTGGAGGGTCTCCTCAAAAGCGGGTTGCTCGTCGCGGCTCTGACACAGAAACGCGCGAATGGCGTCGATTCGAGCCACCGCCTCATCCACCAGCGGGTTCGCGCCCTGCTGATACGCGCCGATTGCGATGAGATCCTCGGCGTCGCGATAGGCGGCGAGCAGCTGGCGCAAGCGGTTCGCCGCCCGCTGGTGTTCTGGCGAGACGATGTTCGGCATCACGCGCGAGAGGCTCGCCAGCACATCGATGGGCGGGTAGTGTCCCTGCTGTGTGAGCGTGCGCGACAGCACGATGTGTCCGTCCAGAATCGCCCGCGCCGTGTCGGCAATCGGGTCGTTCAGGTCGTCGCCGTCCACCAGTACGGTGTAGATGCCGGTGATACTGCCCCGAACGCTGTTGCCTGCGCGCTCCAGCAGGCGGGGCATCAGGGCAAACACGGAGGGCGTGTAGCCGCGCGCGGCGGGCGGTTCCCCTGCGGATAGCCCAATCTCGCGCTGGGCCATCGCCAGCCGCGTCAGCGAGTCCATCATCAGCACCACCTGTTTGCCCTGATCGCGAAAATACTCGGCAATCGCCGTCGTGGTAAATGCCGCCTTCTGACGCACAATCGCGGGCTGGTCGGAAGTGGCGACCACCAGCACCGAACGCTGTAAGCCCTCCTCGCCGAGGCTGTCTTCAATAAACTCGCGCACTTCGCGTCCGCGCTCGCCAATCAGCGCAATCACATTCACTTCGGCGGTCGTGTTGCGGGCAATCATGCCCATCAGGGTACTTTTACCGACGCCGCTTCCTGCGAAGATACCGATTCGTTGTCCGCAGGCGCAGGTGAGTAGCGCGTCGATAGCGCGCACGCCCAGCGGCAGCGGTGTGCGCAGCGGGGGACGCTCCAGCGCAGGGGGCGCATCGGCAAGCAGCGGGTAGCGCGTCGCGATAGGAGGCGCGGGCTTACCGTCCATCGGGTTGCCCAGTCCATCCAGCACCCGCCCCAGCAGCGCGTCCGAGACGCCCACCGAGGCGGTCTGGCGCGTGGGGATGACCTCGCTGCCCGGTGCAACGCCCGTCAACTCGCCCAACGGCGTGAGCAGCGTGCGCCCGTTCCGAAAGCCGACCACCTCCACCTGCAACGGCGTCTCCCGACGCCCCCGCTCAATCAGGCAAATCTCGCCTAACTTCGCGGGCGGTCCCTGCGACTCGATGAGCAACCCGACCGCTCCAACAACGCGCCCATGCACGCGTACAGGGTCCGCATGGCGCACCGCCTCCTTCACCGCCTGCCAGTTCACATCCCTGATTGTCGGCAGACGCGAGCGAACCCTTTATCGGCTATCCTGCTGTGGGAAACGGATAGACTCGATACTCGTGTTCAAACGAGCCGTCGTCGTAGAGGTCAATCAAGCCCCAGCCGGGCGGCGTCTGATGGTAGTTTCCGCGCCACCATCCCCCGCTCACCGCGCCGTCGCAAATGTAGGTCACATTATTGTAAACCACGCGGTCGAACAGGTGGATGTGCCCACTGAGGCAGAGCTTTACATTTTTATACTGGTAAAACAGCTCCACGACACGCCGTGCGTCGATATGCACCCATGCGCCGGGCACAACCCAGTCGCCCGACTTCTCGTTGTCGCCGTCAAAGAGGGCGCACGCGGCGACAATCGGCTGATGAGACAACACCAGAATCGGCGTCGTGGGCGGCGTGCGCTGCAACTCGGCTTTGAGCCACTCGAACTGCTCGTCATCGAGGCGCGCCTTGTAGTCGTTTCCATGCGGGAAGGTTCCATCCAGCACGATAAATTTCCAGCCCGCTTGTTCGAAGCTGTAATACGGCTTCTCCAGCTCGTACAGCTCCATAATCCACTTTTTGCCGTACTTCGGCTCGTTGCCCGTGCAGCCGCTGCGCTCCTTATTCCAGCCCCACACATCGTGATTGCCGATGCAGTGTCGGATGGGGATATCGATGCGCTCCTTGATGATGCGTCCCCACAGGTCGAACAGGGTTTTGGCGCGCGCCTCGTTCTGGGCGAACACATCGGAGACGGCGTCACCGCCGTTCAAAATCAGGTCAGGGCGGGGCTGAGTTTCGTAAATCGTCTGCAGACAGTTGAAAAAGCCGCGCACGGAAATTCCCTCAGGGGCGATGTGGAAATCGGTGATGTGGGCAATGCGCAATACTCGCTTACGCTGGGGGTTGGCGTCCATCGTGCTGCGCAGGGTGAACCACGCCGCTGCGCCCAGAGTCGCCGTACCGAGTCCTTTCAGTAACTCGCGTCGCGTTAAGTGTTCCATCGGCTCCTCCATAATACCTGAAAATTACCTGCGGTTGTGTAAAAGGCGCGTTAAGGCGTTCGCTTGCCTTCCAATACACACTTGGGTATACTGAATTTGCGATGCGACGCTGGGCGATACGCGCGGCGCAGTGGCTGAGCCTGCTGTGGGCGACCATGTTCCTTTCGGTCAGCCTGCTGCATCCGCTCACGCATAGCCCACTGCAGGCGCAGCATGGCGACTGTCTGGCGTGCGTGCTGCAAAAAACGCCTGCGCCCGAGCCGCCCACGCTGCACGACGCGCTCCACTCGCCCGTCATCTACTGGAGCGATCAGCAACCGCTTCTCAACGCCGATAGTGTAATCCACTGTGACGACTCCGCAGTTCAACCCCTCGTTCCCCGCGCCCCGCCTGCCTGAGCTGTAACCTCTTTGTTTTCTCCTCTGAAGATGCGTCTTTGCGCGTCTTGTTTACGCTAACATCACGATTCACGCATGCCCTCACGGGCGTTTCAGGAGGTTCGAGCAATGAAAACGGCGGTATCGGTCGCGCTTATCGGATTAACTCTGGGCGTCTCTGTGGCGCAACATGACGATGACCTGCTGTTCGGCAGGGACGGCAATCGGGTGGAGATTATCCAGCCGCAGCCGCACCCGATTCGGCAGATGTCCAGTGTACTGGGCAGGTTCATTCTCGATGTGGGGATGGACTTCTATTTTGACTACAACACGGGGCTGCCCGATCTGCAGTTCTGCCGGGTGCAGCAGGTGTGGATTTCGCCGGGCTTGGTCGGCTCCAAGTCGGGCTTTGGGAATGTGTTTTGCGAGTCGGGCTGCAGCAACTTTTTCAACCTGCCCACCAACAACACGCCGCACCACCACTTTATCTTTGCCGCGCCGTCGCCTGGCGTGTATGTGTGGGATGTGCAGGGCGTGAACGCTGTGGCGCGTGGGGGTGTAGCCCTGCAGGATATGCCCTACGCCTATCGTGTGTATATGGTGGCGGGCAACCCGCTGCGCCTGTTCGGAACCGTGCAACCTGCGCAGGGCTATCAGGGCAACCTGTACGACCTGCGCCTGACCGTGCAGCTGCGACAGGGCGGCAACGCGCTTGCAACCAGCATGCTGCCCCCGAACCCTTCGGCGATACACCCTTACATGGTGGGCTTCAACCAGCCCGCGGGAACCTACACGGTGGTCGCCAAACTCAGCAAGCACCTCTCGCGGCGCGTCGATAACCTGAGTTTGTCGGGCGCGCGCGCCCAGAACTGGCAGTTCACGACACTGGGCGATGTGAACGGCGACGATGTGATTGACGACGCCGACTTGCTGCAAATCCTGTTCGCGTTCGGCTCGACCGACGCCAATGCCGATGTCAACGGCGACGGCGTGGTCGACGACGCAGACTTGCTGGTCGTACTCTTCAACTTCGGCGCTGTCGGGGAGGGCGCCCAATAAGTGCCCCCGAAAGGAGGATCAACCATGAAACGCTTACCGACTCTTGGACTGAGCATCGCGCTCACGGCGCTGATGAGCATATCGTTCGCACAGGATGATCACGAGCACGAGGGCGACATCCATCTCGGCGTGATGGATGGCGCGGCAGCAGTGATTGAGCCGCACGAACTCGCCGAGCCGCCCTACAAAATCGAGTATCGCTTCGAGGAACTGCTGCCGGGACTGTTCGGCGTGGATGTCGGCTGGGACTTCTACTTTGAAGACGGCAGCTCCACGCCCCAGCTGCGCCAGGTAACGGTTCGGCAACTGTTTATCTCGCCTAACCTCGTGGGCGTCGTTGAGGGCGAGGAAGATCCCGTCTTCGGCGACGGCTTGCCGGGTACCTGGACGCTCATCTTTGACCCGAACGACCCCGAAGCGGTGCATCAGCACATTATCTTCGCGAGCAATGTGCTGCCGACGGAGGAGAACCCGTTGGTGTTCCGCTTCCGCCTCGTGGACGCGGTTGCGTGGGACGGTACTGCGCTGAACAACTCGGTGGACTACACGCTGGAGTTTGTGCCCGAACCCGCAAGCCTGCTGGCGCTGGGCGCAGGGTTGGCAGGGCTGGTCGGGCTGCGCCGTCGGAAGGAGGTTCGCGCGTGAAGGTCGCGTATGTGTTCATCACGCCGCGTGCAGCGACCTACAAGCTGGGGCAGATGATTCTGCCCCAGCTGGAGGCAGGCGTTCACGGTGTGGAGGTTGTCGGGATGTTCTTCTTCGATGACAACGCCTTTGTGTTGCGCCAAGGCGACCCGATTGGAGAGCGGCTCGCCAAAATTGCGAAGGAGAAGAACATCCTGCTGATGATTTGCGACGCCTGCGCGCTGGAGCGCAACCTGGCGCAAGGCGAGCTGCGCTGGTGCAACCCCGACGGTACTGGGCGTACTACTCCTGGCGAGTGCGTGCCCGTGAACACTGTGGAAGGCGTGCAGGTGGGCTGTTTTCCTGACCTGTACGCCGCGCTGGCGGGCAACCCGCCTGACCAGGTGATTTCGCTCTGATTATGGCTTGGGCGTCCTCGCCCAAGCATATAAACTGTGGCTTGGACATTCCTGTCCAAGCACAGACGCACGGACAGGAATGTCCGTGCTACAAAAGTGGCTGGGTCATTGCTGTCCGTACTCGTGGCAGGGGCGTCGCGCCCCTGCAGAGTTATGCAACTCATGTTGCCGCCTACTGGCTTTGAGTGGGCGAGATTCCTCGCTCCGCTCGGAATGACAAGACGGTTTTCGCCAAAATGAACTTGTCATTCCGAGCCGAAGGCACGGAATCTCAACGCAGGGACAAGCGGAGCAGGAGCGGATTGCATCCGCGATTACAGAGAGGTACAACCATGCGAAGATCGGGCTTTACACTGATTGAACTATTGGTCGTCATCGCCATTATCGCTATCCTGGCGGCGATCCTGTTTCCTGTGTTCGCACAGGCGCGAGAAAAGGCGCGGCAGACCCAGTGTCTGAGCAATATGCGTCAGATGGGGCTTGCCGTGCAGATGTATCTGCAGGACTACGAGGAGCGGTTCCCGCTCGACAGCCACACGGGGTCGGGCGCGTACTGGACATGGCTGTTCACGCTGGAGCCGTACACCAAGACGCGCCTGCTGTACCGCTGTCCCAGCGACCCCAGTCGCAACTGGGAGCAACCCCTGCCGGGTCAGCGCACCCCGCGCCGCGTGTCCTACGGAACCAACTTCTGGATGCTGCCCAGACTCTGGGGCGAGCAGGACTGCCTTGGCTATAACAGCCTCGCGTCCATCGTATCGCCCGCTAATACCATCTACATCGCGGAGGTGAAAGAGAACACCACCATCGACCACTACCATCCGGGCGCATGGCGCTTCCCGAACGAGTGCAGCAGCGTCTACTACATCGAACCGCAGCAGGAACTCGCGATGTTCTGGCACAGCGGCGGGACGAACTACACCTATGTCGACGGACACACAAAATGGCATCGCTTCGAGCAGACCTGGACGCCTGACGGGAGCGTGGATCGGTATGACCCTCGACGATAACAGGTACACTTTTACTCAATGTCCCGTTATCGATGGTGTGTTCGACCGACGGATAAAGCGAAAGCGGAGCGGCTGGCGCAGGAGCTGAACCTCAGCCAGACCACCGCGAGTTTACTGGTTGCGCGAGGGTATACGGAGCCTGAGGACGCCTATCGGTTCCTGAACCCGTCGTTGCGCGATTTAGCCGACCCAAGCTTGCTGCCCGATATCGAACCCGCTGTGCGGCGCTTGGCGCAAGCGGTGGAGCGCAAGGAGCCTGTGTTAGTCTACGGCGATTACGACGCCGACGGGGTGACCTCCACCGCGCTTTGGCTGACCACCCTGCGCAAACTGGGGGTTCCCGCCGAGCCGTATGTGCCTCATCGCGAACGGGAGGGCTACGACCTGCACCCGAACGCGATTGAAGCGGCGCAGGGGATAGGCGCGCGCCTCGTGCTAACCTGCGATTGCGGCGTGCGCGCTCACGACGCCGTGAACGCCCTCAACGCCGCGGGACTGGAAGTCGTGATTACCGACCACCACGAGCCAGGCGACCGCCTGCCGAACGCGCTCGCCGTCGTGAACCCCAAACGCGCCGATTCGCAATACCCATTCCGCGAGCTGAGCGGCGTGGGCGTATCGTTCCGCGTGGCGGAGGCGTTATTACGCGAGCGCAACCTGCCCCGCAACGGCTTCTACGAAACGATGCTTGAACTCGTGGCGATTGGCACGGTCGCTGATGTGATGCCCATCGTCGGCGAAAATCGCGTGCTGGTCAGATACGGGCTGGAGCAACTCCATCAGACGAAGCGCGAGGGGCTGAAATCGCTCAAGCAGGTCGCACAAATCAGGCGCAAGCCCACCCCCCGTGATGTCGGCTACGCGATTGGTCCTCGCCTGAACGCCGCGGGACGCCTCGAAGACGCCCGCCTCGCGTTGCAACTCCTGCTGGAGGAAGACGCGCAGAAGGCGATGCGCATCGCAGAGACGCTGGACAGGCACAACCGCGAGCGACAGAAATATCAGGAAGACGCCGTCAGAGAGGCAATTGCGCAGGTGGAGAGCGAAGGGCAGACCCGCCACCGCGCGCTGGTGGTGTATTCCACGAACTGGCATCATGGGATTGTGGGGCTGGTGGCGGGTAAACTGATGAACCGCTATTATCGCCCTGTCGCCGCCGTGACGATTGAGCCAGAAGTGGGCATCGCACGCGGCTCGATGCGCAGCATCCCCGAACTGAACCTCACGCAGCTGCTTGCCGTGATGAAGCCGATTTGCACCAAATGCGGTGGGCACGCCGCCGCAGGTGGGTTCGCAGTACCCCTGGAGCAGTTCGACGCCCTGCGCCAAACGATTGTCGAGTTCGCCAACCAGCGACTGACCGACGCAGACCTCATCCCGACGCTGGAGATCGACCAGACGCTGGAGGCGCACGCCGTCACGATGCGCCTGATTCAGGAGCTGAACCTGATGGAGCCGTTCGGCAACGGCAACGAGCGTCCCCTGTTCCTGTGTCGGGGCGTGGAGGTGGTGGGCAGCCGAACCAACAGGGATGGCAGGCATCTCTTTCTCAAGGTGCGCAGCGAGGGGAGCATCGTCCACGACGCCGTACTGTGGGACGGCGGCGACTACCCCATCGAACCCGGCGCGATACTCGACCTCGTGTTTGACCCTGAGGAGGATACCTACACTGGCTACGGCGCTGTGCGCTGGGTCATCAAAGACTTCGAAGAGGTGAGTTAGCGCGGGCTGTGAGTTATATCAGTTATCGTCTCCTTTCCTGCTGTTCTTTCTCCCCCCCTCCCGACCTCCCCCACGAACGGGGGAGGCGTCGCGGCTGCCCGCCGTGTGCGCTCCCTCCTCGCTTGCGGGGAGGGCTGGGGTGGGGGGTGGCTTTGGCGCAGGCGTGGGGGCAAAAAGGGACGACTTAACATTTGAAGCACTTACCGATCAGGTTTTCAAGTCTCGTGTGTCGTCGGCGGAGACACCGACGAATTGCGACAACTGAAATCCCATTTGATATAACAAGTTGATTTTTGCGCAAGCCTCGCTATGATTCTGAGCGGAGCGAGGAATCTCGCCAGCCCAAGATCGATAGTCAGCAACTTCGGTTATTATAACGAGCAAATCCCTACCCGGTCTCTGCACGAAAGGATCGAGGCGCAACTTGCCCGAATTCGGGTCAAATTCGCCCCAAAATCCCTCGAAGTTTAGCAGGAATCCAGCATGGCGTCAGGTAAATTAGGCACAACACAGGTGATGACCTGTGAATCCATCCATAGGAGGGAGGCTATGCAATTCTACAGCGTGAAAGAGCGCAAGATGGTCGATGTACCTGACAATCAGGTGAAGACCCAGAAGTATGAGCGCACCACCAAGTCGGGCAAGAAGCAGGTGCGCTACGCCCTGAAAGCCGAGTACAACGGACAGAAGCTCACGAAGTTCGTTGACGAGGCGACCTACAAGAAGTTCGGCGGGAAGTAAGGGCGACTCTCTTCGGAGCCCCCCGCCCCCTCGCGTGGGCACGGGGGGCTTCCTGCTTTGTAGGGCGCGAGTTTCCTCGCTCCGCTCGGAATGACAAAAAGGAGCGGCTGCCCGAAGGCAAGCCGCTCGCAGGGTTCATTCAGGGTACGCCCGACCTCGCCGTGGAAGTCATCTCGCCTTCCGAAAAAAACCAACGACATCATGGAGAAAATCGGCGAATACTGCGAGTCAGGGACGCAGGAAGTGTGGCTCCTCTTTCCTAGCGCAAGCAGGTGCACCAGTACACGGTGTACCTCGAAGTGCAGGTGCTGAACGAGAACGATATTCTGAAAGGTGAGTCGATCCTGCCTGGCTTTGAGGTACGCTTGGGCGACCTGTTTGCTGAGTAGACGCGACGCCACTCTCGCCTCGCAGAGCTTCCGCACGAAAGAATTGCGCCCCTGCAGAAAACAGACGATTACGCCTATAATATCAAGAGCGGAACTTCCCCGCGCGCGGACGCGCCTAAAGAGCAGGCGCATGGGATGGGGTACAATATCTTTACCTAACCTATAACCGCGCGGAGGATTATCGATGAGGAAGATTCTGGTAGTGGACGACGAACGGCATATCGTGCGCCTGATTCAGGTGAATCTGGAGCGACAGGGCTACAATGTCGTCACGGCGCATGACGGCAAAGAGGCACTGGAGAAAGTCGCTTCCGAGAAGCCTGACTTGGTGGTACTCGATGTGATGATGCCCTATATGGACGGTTTCGAGGTGCTGCGCAACCTGCGCCGCAATCCGGAGACCGCGGAACTGCCCGTGATTATGCTCACGGCGAAAGCGCAGGATCAGGATGTGTTTCGCGGGTGGCAGGAAGGCGTCGATATGTACCTTACCAAGCCGTTTAACCCTCAGGAGCTAATTACCTTTGTGAAGCGTATCTTTCGCTCGCGCGAGTCGGGCGAAGACGGTGAAAGTCGCTATGAACTCTAACAACACGGCGCGATGTCATTACGGCTGGCTGATTGGCGCGGCGCTGGTCACTGCGACGGTGACGGCGGTCGCGATTATTCGCAAGCTGCAGGAGTGTCAGGCGCAGCCTGAGTTTCGTGCGGAGCGCGCCTATCAGCGCGGCGTCAAGCAGGTGCAGACCGTCGAGGAGCGCATCCCGCGCTGGCTGGCGGAACGCAGCTGAACCACTCGTTCTTAGGGCGACGTGATAACTGGGGCGCGCGTCGCTCTGCCCGTTTTCTACTCTGGAGGCGAAATGGCGGTTTCGGTCGTGGTCGGCGCCCAGTGGGGCGATGAAGCGAAAGGGAAGATTGTCGACCTACTTGCGCAACGCGCCCGTTATGTCGTGCGCTATGCCGGCGGCAGCAACGCTGGACACACCGTCTGCGTCAACGGCGCAACTTACAAGTTCCACCTTATTCCCTCTGGCATTCTCCATTCCCATGTGACCGCCGTGATTGCCGACGGCGTTGTGATGGACTTGCGCTCGTTCAGCGTGGAAGCCGCCGCGCTGCGCGAACAGGGCGTCGACCTGTCGCGCCTGCGTATCGGGCTGGGCGTCCACCTGACCATGCCCTACCATCGCCTGCTGGACGAGCTGGAGGAGGCGCAGATCGAGGGACGCATCGGCACCACCAAGCGCGGAATCGGTCCCACCTACGCCGACAAGGCGTGGCGAATCGGCGTGCGCGTTGCCGATCTGCTGGAGCGCGACCGACTCGCGCAGCGCATCCAGCGCGTGCTGATGCGGCGCAACCCCACAATTCAGCGCGTCTACGGCGCGAAACCCCTCAACGCCGACGAACTCATCGAGGAGTTCAGCCGCTATGCCGAACAGATTCGCCCCTATGTCTGTGATGTGCCCCACCTGCTGATGCGCGCTGTCGAGCAGGACGAGCCGATTCTGATGGAAGGCGCGCAGGGCACGCTGCTTGACCTGGACTATGGCACATACCCGTATGTGACCTCCTCGCACCCCACCGCGGCGGGCGCGTGTCTGGGCACAGGCGTCGCGCCGAACCGCCTGACCGAAATCTGGGGTGTGGCGAAAGCCTACACCACGCGCGTCGGCGAGGGACCCTTCCCGACCGAGCTGGAAGACGAGACGGGCGAGCGCATCCGCAATCGCGGGCGGGAGTACGGCACGACCACAGGCAGGGCGCGGCGCGTCGGCTGGCTCGACCTGGTCGCCCTGCGCTACGCCGCGCGGGTCAACGGCTTCACCGCGCTTGCCGTGACGCTGCTCGATGTGCTGTCGGGCTTTCCCCGACTCAAAGTGTGCGTGGCGTACCGCGTTGGCGGTAGCGAGACGCGCGAGTTTATCGGCGACGCGCCCGCGCTCGCGCGCTGCGAGCCTGTCTACGCCGAGTTGCCCGGCTGGCGCGAGGAAATCACCCACTGCCGCACCCCCGACGACCTCCCCGCCAACGCACTCGCCTACCTGAACTTCATCGAGGAGTATGTGGGCGTCCCGATCCGACTGATTTCGGTCGGCCCAGGACGCGAGCAAACTATCGGCGCGGTGTAACGGCAGAGGTATAATCCCTGCCGATGCAACCCGCCCACGTGCTCAAACGCTACACGGACGCCCTGCGTGCCATCCAAAACCAAGCGCAGGCAACCGATGAACTCTCGTATCACCACGCGCTGCTCCAACTGCTGCGTGAGTTAGACCCCGACGCCGAGTTCGTCTACGAACCCAAGCGCGTGATCATCGGCAGACCGGACTTTATTTTGCTCAAACACGGCGCACCCGCAGGCTATATTGAAGCTGAAGCGTTCGGCGCCGACTTAGACCGCCTCTATGGGCATGCCAAAGCCCAAACCGAAGCTTCGCCCAAAACCTGGACAACTTCCTGCTGACCAACTTTATCGAGTTTCGACTCTACCGCGGGGGCGTGTGTGTGATGGAGGCGAAACTCCCTATTGGCGCGACGACATTCTTGTCGTCGCATACATCGAGTACGGCGACGCCAGAAATGGCTTCGCACCAAGCGCAGGCAACGACGAAGCCAAGAATGGCGTCGCAGCAGGTGATTGACTTGCTACTGCTCTTCCTCTCCGCCCTGCCGTTCCCCATCCGCACGCCCCACGAATTTGCCGTCCACCTTGCCCGCCGCACCCGCCAACTCAAGCATATCCTGCATGCCACGCTGGAGGCGCAACTCAAACAACCGCCCAACGCCCCGCTGGAACTGCACAGCCTCTACCGCGCGTTCCAGGAAACCTTGCTGCCCGACCTGCAGCTCGCCGAGTTCGCCGATTTGGTTGCGCAAACGATTGCGTATGGGTTGTTTGCGGCGCGATGTCAGATGGTTAACCTCACCCCTCTCCGTAAACGGAGAGGGGAGCGCACCCGCCGCATCGCACGCGCCTGACTCTCCCTCTCCGTTTTCCCCATTGAGGCGGAGCCGTGTACCTCCCAGAGAGGAGCGAGGGGGGCTATCTACTAAACAACGGCGCAAACACCAGTGCGACGATACTCATCAGCTTGATGAGGATGTTCATGCTGGGACCCGTGGTGTCTTTGAACGGGTCGCCGACGGTGTCGCCCACGACGGCGGCTTTATGGACATCACTGCCCTTGCCGCCCTCGTGTCCCTCTTCGATATACTTCTTGGCGTTGTCCCACGCGCCGCCCGCGTTCGCCATCATCAAGCCTGTGACGACGCCCATGCCGAGCGCGCCTGCAAGGAACCCGCCCAGCGCCTCTGCGCCGAGACCGAAGCCCACTGCCAGCGGCGCAATCACCGCAATTGCCCCGGGCAGAATCATCTCCCGCAGCGACGCGCTGGTCACGATGTCAATACAGCGGTTATAGTCGGGCTTGCCCTTGCCTTCGAGCAGCCCTAGCTCGCGGAACTGGCGGCGCACCTCTTCCACCATCTGGTCGGAAGCGCGGCTGACCGCTTTGAGCGTGAGCGCGGCGAACAGGCTCGGCATCGCAATTCCGACGAGCAAGCCAATCAGCGTGAACGGGTTCACAAGGTTAATCGTCTGCAGTCCTGTCTGGCTCTGGTAGGCGGCGAAGAGCGCGAGGGCGGTCAGCGCCGCGCTGCCAATCGCGAAGCCCTTGCCAATCGCAGCGGTGGTGTTGCCCAGCGAGTCGAGCTTGTCGGTGATTTTGCGCACACTCTCGCCGAAGCCCGCCACCTCCGCGATTCCGCCTGCGTTGTCGGCTATCGGACCGTAGCTGTCGGTGCTCATCACGATTCCAATCGTCGCGAGCATCCCGACGCCCGCCAGCGCGATACCGTATAGCCCGTTCGTCTCGAAGGCAATCCAGATTGCCGCCGCGATGCCCAGCAAGGGCAACACGGTGCTGAGATAGCCGACGCCTATCCCTGACAGGATATTCGGCGCGACGCCAAAGCGCGACGATTTCGCAATCTCACGGATGGGCGGACCGCTGGTGTAGTACTGGCTCACCGCACCAATGAACACGCCCGCAAACAGCCCTGCCAGCACCGCCCAGTAGGGCGCGAGGCTGCCCACCAGCGCGTTCGTGATGAACGCTCCGCCCACCAAAAACAGCAAAATCGAGATGATGGTGGAGCCATTCAGCGCAAGCTGCGGATCCATGCTGCGAAACACGCGAATCGAGAACACGCCCAGCACCGACGCGATTAGTCCAAACGCAATAAGCGCGAGGGGCAGAATAATATACGGCAGCGGGTTGTCACTATAAAAGGTCACGGCAATTACGGCGGCGGCAATCACCGAGCCGACATAGCTTTCAAAGAGATCCGCGCCCATGCCTGCCGTATCACCCACATTGTCGCCCACATTATCGGCAAGCACGGCGGGATTACGCGGATCGTCTTCGGGGATGCCCGCCTCTACCTTGCCCACGAGGTCCGCCCCGACATCGGCGGCTTTGGTGTAAATCCCGCCACCCACGCGGGCGAACAACGCGACGGACGACGCGCCCATCGAGTAGCCTGTGAGGTACTGCGCGAGCGTCGCCAAGTTCGCTTGCCCCAGTAAGATAATCAGCCCGACGCCGAGCAGACCGAGCGCGGCGACCGCCAGACCCATCACCGAGCCGCCCGTGAACGCCACCACCAGCGCTTCGCCCATGCCGCCCGTGCGCGCTGCTTCCGTGGAGCGCACGCCGCTGCGCGTGGACGCCTTCATCCCGATAAAGCCCGCCAGCATCGAGCTGAACGCGCCGAACAGATACGCGCCGCCAATCCACGGCGCACTCTGATAAAACGCGAAGGTCAGCACCGCGAACAGCACAATCGCAAACAGCGTGATCGCGATATATTCTCGCTTGAGAAAGGTCATCGCGCCGTCATGAATCGCCTGCGCGTAGGTGCGCATCGTCTCGTTGCCGTCAGGTCGGCGCGTGACCATCCAGTAATTCAATCCTGCTAATAAAATGCCCGCCCCGCCAAGTACGGGAGCGGCGTAGGGAACAAGCTGTAAAACCTCCATAGTCGCCTCCTCCTTCGTTCTGTGCGCTTCCAAAACGCGCCGAAAGTATACCCTATGAGGAACCCTGAAGCGACGCAGAGCAAATACTTAACTGCGCGTTCCCCTAGACGGCACAGTAGCCCGTGAGGAGGCTTATGGACGCACAGCGGGCAGCAATCGCTCGACATACCGCGCCAGAATATCGGTCTCGAGGTTCACGCGCTCGCCGATTTGCCGATGCGCGAGGTTTGTGACGGCCCAGGTATGAGGGATAATCCACACGGTGAACCAGTCTGAACCGGCCTCAACGACAGTGAGGCTGATTCCATCAATCGCTATCGAGCCTTTTGGTACGATATAGCGCATATACGCGGCGTTTTCCAGCTGCAATTTCAACACGCGCGCGTTGCCCTCCTCGCGTATCTCGATTAGACGCGCCGTCGTGTCCACATGTCCCTGCACGAAGTGCCCCCCGATGCGGCTCTCGGCTGTGAGCGGGCGCTCGAGGTTCACGCAATCGCCCGCTTTCAGGTCGCCCAGATTCGTGCGGCGCAGGGTTTCGGACACGGCGTCAAAGTAAAGCAGGTCGCCTTCCGCTCGCTGCACGGTCAGGCATACGCCGTTCACGGCGAGGCTCTCGCCCACCGCCATCGGGAACGCACGTACGGCTATCCGCGCGCCCCCGTCAGAGTGGATTTGAATCGATTCCACAGCGCCGACCGCTTCGATAATGCCTGTGAACATAGTCTTGGGTACAGTACATATGGGGCTACAGCGCGGGCAACTCCATATCGCTACTGTGCCCTGGAAACATCTTCGCGTCGGGATCGATGACGCTTTTCGCATGATTAACCGCCGTGCAGACCTCCCCGACGCCCGTCGCGATGAGCTTCAGCTTGCCCGGATGCGTACATACATCCCCTGCCGCATAGACGCCTAGCAGGTTCGTCTGCATGTATTCATCCACCACAATCTGGTTGCCCTGCAGCTCGAGCCCCCAGTTCTTAATCGGTCCCAGCGTCGCCACGAAGCCGAGATTCAGAATCACGGCGTCTACCTCGAGGGCGAGTTCCTCCTGCGTCTTGTTGTGGAAGATAATAGCCTGTTCCAGTTTGCCGTTGCCGCACACGCGGCGTACTTCATAAGGGGTCAAAATCTTCACAGGCGACTCGCGTAGCTCCTGCACGCTCTGCTCGTGGGCGCGGAACTCGTCGCGGCGGTGAATCAGCGTGACTTCCTGCGCGACGGGATACAGGTTCAACGCCCAGTCGACCGCTGAGTCGCCGCCGCCGACAATCAGGAGACGCTTGCCGGCGAACATCGCCTTGTCGCGCACGCCGTAGTAGACGCCGTTGCCCTCGAACTCGGCGATTCCCTCGGCGTTCAGCTTGCGAGGGGAGAACGCGCCCGCTCCTGCGCAGATTACTATGGTACGCGTGCAGTGAAGTCCGCCTCTGTCGGTGAGAATCGTCCAGCCGTCGTCCATGCGTTGCAGGGTTTCGGCGCGTTCCTCGAGGCACACAGTCGGCTTGAAGCGCATTGCCTGCCGTATCATCTGCGCCGCGAGGTCTTTCGCCAGCACCTCAGGAAACCCCGGCATGTCGTACACATACTTTTCAGGATAGAGCGCGGCAAGCTGCCCCCCAAGTTCGGGCAGGCTGTCGATAATCTTGGTGCGCATGCCCCGCAAGCCCGCGTAGAACGCGCCGAACAACCCCACAGGACCGCCGCCGATAATCGTGATGTCATACAACTCGGTGTGCATATGACGAAATTCTACCTGAAAAACCCCCAAATTAGGACTAAAGTCCCTAACATCGGTGCGTCTGTTCGATGTATTATGAGTGGAGACAGGAGGGCACAGTGGGCGGCGTCAAGGACTAAAGTTCAGTGCTTCGTGAGTTTCCGCGCTGCCCGGAACCGTGCAGTTGCCTCGGTCAGGACGCTTTTGTAGCACACAACTGGGCAAAGTCCCTGCCGTGCCTGCCAAAGCCCGAGGGGAGTCGACCAGCCTCCCCTCGGGTTTTTTTTATATCATCTGATACTCGGCAGCGCTGAACACGATTTGCAGTGCGCCCTGCACGGTCTGGCGGTCGCGCTGGCGCAGGGCATTCGTTCCGCCGCGTTTCTCTAAATACTCCAGCAGGCTCTGGCGCGTACGAGGCTGCAGCGGCACATCCAGCGTGGTCTCTAAGCGTTGCACGAACTCGTGCAGCGTAGGCGGGGCAGGCAAGCCGACCAGCTCGTTCAGCGTCGCGAAGCCGACCCCGCGTCGGTCGGGCAGCATGAACTCCGCAAAGCGCATCCGCTCCAGCATCGTGGTGGAGCTAATCCAAGCCTTGCCCCACTCCCAGCCTGCGACATCGGGCGGATAGAGCAAGGACTGCCCCATACGACGCGTCCACTGCGTCGCTAGCCGCAGGTACGCTGCCAGCAGGCGTTGCCCTGCGCCGTCGCTCAGGTTCAACGCCCGCAGTCGCTCGCCAATGCCCACCTGGCGCAGTGTCCCCACCACAAACTCCACAGGGCTTTTCACCCGCTTACGCCAGTTCAGGGGGCTCCAGAAGGCGGGTGTCAGCAGCAGGCGACGCATCAGCGCGCGTACACTGTAGCCCGACTCGCGAAAGACTTTCGCCAGCTCCTGTACCGTGCGCTCGTCAGGCGGCTCTACATCGTTGATAAAGTGCTGATAGAACTTACGTGCAAGGTGCAGTGCGGTTGCAGGATGCTCCACAGCCATCACGATGATATCCTCACCGCCGAACCGTCCGCGCTTGCCGAACACCTCTTTCTCGCCATCGTCGTGCTGATTGCGATTGAACACGAAACTTGCTGTGACTCGGCTGAACGACCAGCCTGTGAACGCCCGCGCTGCCTCCTGGATGTCGCGCTCCGTGTAGTGACCGATGCCGAGCGTAAACAACTCGAACAGCTCGCGGGCGAAGTTCTCGTTCGGTTTGCCCTTCACATTGCGCACTCCGTCCAGCCATACCAGCATCGCAGGGTCTTTCGCGACCTCCAGCATGAGCGTCTTGAAGTTGTCCAGCCCCAGCCGCTGGAAGAGCTGAATCTGAATCAGCATCAGCCTGCCTGCCTGCACTTTAGAGGCGGATGTCGCGAAGTGGTTGTGCCAGAACAGCGCCATCCGTTCCTGAACCGGCTGCTTCGAGACCAGCATACGATAGAGCCACCACGCACTCACTGCCTGCGGCTGCAGGTTGTTCATATCCCCTTGCAACAGGCGCAGCACAGCCTCATCATCGATCTCACTGTCGTAGGGGTTCCCCAGCACTTTATCGACCGCGCCCTCGATGCCCAACGGGATGAGCGATTCGATCTCGCTCGCTCGCGCACCGAAACCCGTGCGTCGGCGCAGGTGCGCCAAACGCTCTCTCAAACTCGATTGCATAGGACGATTGGTACCGATACTGACGATTCTGGGCAGGGAGTGGTTCACTTTCGACTGTCCTGTTTACACCCAGCGCGTTCGTCGGGTTTCGGAGCGGACGAGTATCGCGACGTGACTTGCCTCAAAGTGGGAGTTTCGTCAGGCGCGTCGAATGCCCTGCCTATGTTTCGACCGTGGCTGACATCGATTGGCGTTGCGCTGGTGGGACTCTGGGCACAGGACGCGCCGCAGGGCGATTCGCGCCCCCTGCGTGACCCGCTGCGCCCGGTGATGGAAATCGGGCGTGATTATGTGGTGTTGCAATACCATACGAAAACGCCTACCGAGACGCGCGTGCAGATTCGCGCGGGCAACCTGCCGATGACGGCGTGGCGTCCGCCCGAGAAGCGCATCGACCTGTGGGCGAAGGCGCGGATTGTAAACGGCGAGACGGGCAAGCGCACTTATCATCGGATTCGAATTGCAGGGCTGAAACCCGGAACGCGCTACTACTATCGGATTTACGACCCCGACCATCAGCCGACGGGCGAGGAGCGTCGCTGGGGGGCAAGCCCGCCGTGGCGGCGTGAGTACGCCGTCGCCACGCTCGCCCCGCGCGGTTATAAGACCATCATCCGCCTGCCCGTGAAGGTGCTGCTGATGCCGAATGTAATCAATGTGGCGTCGGCGTACAAAGACCCTGCCAACCCCGCGCCGCCGCCCCTCAAAATGACCGACGCCGAGCTGCAGCGCATCAAGGAGGAGTACGCTATCGCCGCGCGCTACTTCTGGGTGAACAGCGGGATGCGCTTCTGGGTGGACTTCCAGATTTTCGTTGACGACCGCTGGCAACGCTGGGGCGAGGAGCCTGCGGAGGCGTCAGGCTTCTACAAGGGTCTGCCTCCAAGCCGCGCATGGGCGGGCGTCGATTTCGCCGGACCGGGCGGCGGCGCGTTCACCATCGTCGACACGCGCGACATCACCCGCGCCGCCACCGAGCCGGTGTACGAGGAGCTGCCCTACGCGGGGCAGATCGAGCAGGCGTTCACCCGACGCTGGAACGCCGAGACGCGCCGCTGGGAGTATTACATCAGCGGCGGCGGCACGCTGGGCGTGGACGGCTTCCCCGACGGGGTTCCTGCACGGAGCCAGTATCTGGGCGGGGGCGACACCGCATGGCTCGCCGCGCACGAGTTCCACCACCAGATGGAATCGTTCGGCGCGTTCTCGCTTGCGAATCGTGAGGACGAGCGCATCGTATTCAATCACCCAGAGCCGCGCTACCGACGCAAGAACCCCGACGGCTCCGTCGCGATGAACCCGTGGAACACAGCAGGCAGGCACGGCGAACACTGGAATGTGATGGCGTTCTGGGATCGCCAGCTCAGCGACGCGCAGTGGCTACGGCTCTACTTTGGCGAGGCGATGATTGTGCGCGACGCCGACGGCGACGGCTTCCCCGACGACGACCCGCGCCTGCCCCTCGACGAGAAACGGTTCGGCTCCCACCCGCGCCGCGCTCAGACCGACGGACAGATGAACGACCTGCACAAGGCGATGTTCAGCACCTGGGCGCCTGCGCCCCTGCAAAACACCTTCGTCAAACCCGCGTGGCAGTCGCGCGTTCCCGACCCGCGCAAAACCGACCAGGACGGCGACGGCTTGTCCGATTCGGTAGACCCCTACCCGCTTTACCCATGGCAACCGTTCGTGTGGTACGCCCGCGCGACCGTCGACGGCGACGCCAGCGAGTGGCGCGACATCCCACCTGCAGGCGTGCTGGAGCAGGACGGGCTGAAAACGACGCTCAAACACTGCCACGATGAGGATTACTACTACGCGCTGTTCGAAATCACGGGCGATTGGGACAGGCTCTACTCGGGCTTCGACGGCGAGGGACTGGGCGTTTTTTCGTCTGAGGCGGTCATCTGGTTCGAGGCGCGCAATCGGGGCGAGGTGGAGGCGCGCACGCTCTGGCGCGACGCGCCCGGCTTGCAGTGGAAGGCGTCCCGACGGCGCGACCGCACGACCGTGATCGAACTCAGCATCCCGAACGGGGGCGAAAGCCGCTGGTTTTGGCGCGGCGGCGGACGCGAAATCGGCGTCTACGCCGACATTTTCAAGGCGAACGGAACGGGCTACTCCATCTATGAACCCTACGATGTGTTCTACTGCATCATGAAAGAGCCGTCGGGGACGCTGCCGATGCCTGCGGGCGCGCCTGCCGAGCTGACGCGCGAAGCGGCGACGCGCGTGGTCACCCCCGCCCGCGCCGAGGGAGTGCAAATCGGCGCAGGCTGGACAGTTCGAGACGGCGCGTGGGCATACGACGGACACGAGGAGTCGCACATCCGCCTCACAGGGCTGAACGCAACCGAGTTCGACCTCTGGATCGAGCTGGAAGCCGTTCAGGACGGGATACTGGCGGCGTTCCTGCCCACCACCCAAGAGAGCGAGATGAGCGCAGGGCGCGACTATGTGCTGTTCGTGGGTGGCTACCTGAACACGCGCACGCGGTTTCGGATTTTCGGCGCAGAGACGGGCGAAAGCGCGCAGATGATCACGCCCGGACGCCACACCCTGCAACTCTCGCGCCGCGCGGGCAAACTCTGGGCGCTGTTCGACGGCAAGCCCATCCTCTCCGCCCGCGACCCGAACCCCACTCAGCCGATTGGGACGCTGGCGATTATCGGCGGCTACAGCGGGAAACAGCGCGTGTACGAAATCAGGGCGCGCTGGTAAGTCCCTCAAGGGTTAAAGCGTCCCCAAACATGCAAAGCGCGCATGGTGCGACGGCATTCCTGCCGTCGCGCCGCCTGTGAACATTCCCCAAGTGACGGCAGGAATGCCGTCGCACCAGAGCGAGACGATTTCACCTGGCAGTGACTTGTACCAATCGGGGTTTCAAATGAGACAAAAGCAGACAGAGCGAAAGAGGAATGCGCTGGTTTTCCCTCACCCTCTCTCCCGTGACGCAGGAGAGAGGGAACCAGTAGCACTGTGCACGCGCGCGCTCCCCGCTTGCGGGGAGGGTGAGGGTGGGGGCGGCGGCTTTGGCAGGCATCAAGGCAAAAAGGGACGCTTTAATCTTTGTGGGGCTTAAGTGCCTCACGGGGTAAATCCTCCCTAAATAGAGCCGCTTTGAGATTCCTCGCCTTCGGCTCGGAATGACAAGTTCATCTTCGCGCAAACAGCCCTGTCATTCCGAGCGGAGCGAGGAATCTCGCCCGCTCAAAATCAATAGGTAGCAACTTGGGCTATAATATAACCGCTATGCGCTACTTCTGGCTCGCAGGTCTACTGGTATGTTTATCAATCGGGTTCGCTCAAGAGATTAAGACGGAGCCTCAGAAACAGGAAGCAGTCGTCGAAGCCGTCGCAACGGAACCTCCATACTATTCACTGAAGCAGCTCAAGCAGTGGATTGAGCAGGAGAAAAAACGCGCGAAAGAGCGCGTCAAGCAGATTGAGCAGTCAGGCGTTTCGTTAGACCCTAAACAACGGCACAAACTGGAGGAGGGACCCGAATATCTGGAGGCGCTCTGGGACTATCTGTATGTACGCGCCTATCCGAACGATTCGGTGGACTGGCTGGCATACCTTCGCGCCGCTGAGCAGCGCGACCTGATGGCAGGCGCATTTTTCCCTGCATCAGACTCCCGGTGGGAGTTCATCGGCCCACGCAATACGACCCCACCCTACCGCACCTATTTCGGCACGGCGGCAGTTTCGGGGCGCGTGAACGCGGTCGCGTATGACCCCGTGAACGAGAATGTGTATTACTTGGGCGCGCCGCAGGGAGGCGTGTGGAAAACGACCGACGGCGGCGCGACCTGGCAGCCCCTCACGGACGACTGGCAGTTCCTGCAGGTCGCCTGTATCGCGATTCACCCGACGAACCCGAACATTATTTATGTGGGTACGGGCGATTTTCAGGGCTGGATGCGCCCCTTCTCGCAGGGCGTGATGCGCTCCACCGACGGCGGGCAAACATGGCAGAGCCTCGGCGCAGCGCAGTTCGGCAATCGCTGCGTGTCGGACATTCTCATCGACCCCGAAAACCCGAACCGTATTACGGTCTGTACGGGCTGGGGACCCTATCAAGGTGTGGCAGGCCACCTCTGGCGCAGCACGGACGGCGGGAACACATGGACGCAGGTCAGCTCGGTCAGCGCCATCTGGAGCGACCTGGCGATGAGCGCGCGCAACCCCACAACCGGCGTGCGCTATTACTACGCGGTGGGGCACGGCAATCCGGGACGCCTGCTGCGCTCCAGCGATCGCGGGCAGACCTGGACGATGCTCACGCCCCCCTTCAGCGCCCAGTATCAGTCCTCCCTTCGCGTGGCGACCTCGCCGAATAACCCGAACCGCGTGTATCTGCTCTCAGGCGTGGATCAGCAGGTCTGGGTCAGCAACGACGCGGGCAACACCTGGACGCCGATGAACCCCACTGTGGACGGCGGCTTCTATCAGGCATGGTACGACGCCACGATGCATGTCTCCACCGACGGTGCGAGCAACGATGTGCTGTATCTGGGACTGGTCGACCTTGTGCAGTGGACGCAGGCGCGCGGCTGGCGCTCGATCGGGTATGGCTTCACTAATCAGGCGATTATCCATGTGGACATCCACAGCATGGCAATCAACCCGCGCAACCCGAACCAGCTGCTGATTGGCACCGACGGCGGCGTCTATCGGCTCACTTACACGCCCAGCACAGGGGCAGTGAACATCGCCGGGCTGAACGCGACACTGGGCATCACGCAGCTCTACTGGGCGGCGTTCCATCCGACCGACCCCAACCGCGTGATGGGCGGCGCGCAGGACAACGCCACCCCGCGCGCGAACGGCAACCTGAACAGCTGGCGCTGCATCGTCGGCGGCGATGGCGGCTACTGCGCCTATAACCCCAACAATCCGAACATCCAGTACGCCAGCTCGCAGTATCTCAATATCGACCGCACCACCAACAACTGGAGCAGCAGCGAGTATATCGGCCCCAACTACGGCTCCGACCGTGTGGCGTTCATCGCGCCGCTCACGGTTCATCCTGCTCAGCCGAACTGGATGCTGGCAGGCACGAACTTCCTCTACCGCTGGGACGAGGTTACCCGCAGCTGGACGAGCCGACTGGGCAATCAGTCGCTTACGAACGGCAGTCTCCGCGCGATTGCGGGCGCGCCCAGCAACGCGAATGTCATCTACACGGGCGGCGACGACGGGCAACTCTGGATGACCACCAACGGGGGCAACACCTGGCGGCAGATTAACGCAGGGCTGCCTAACCGTTCGATTAGCGACATCGCCGTGCATCCCACGAACCCCTACAAAATCTATGTCGTGTTGGGCGGGACGGGCACGCCCCATGTGTACCGCTGCGACAACACGCTCGCAACCACCCCGCAGTGGATAAACATCAGCGGCTCAGGCATTACGGGGATTCCCGATGTGCATGCGAACTCGATTGCGCTGGATCCCGCCGCGCCCGACGCGATTATCTATGTGGGCAACGATGTGGGCTTCTTCTACACGCTCAACGGCGGGGCGGCCTGGCGCAACGGCACGCAACCACTCGGACTGCCCAATGTGCAGGTAAACACCGTGCGCGTTGTGCCCGCCACAGGCTACCTGATGGCGGCGACCTATGGGCGCGGGATGTGGCGCATCCGCCCGCCGCTCGCGCCTGCAGGCGATGTGAACGGCGACGGCTGCGTGGACGACAGCGACCTGCTGATTGTGCTGTTCAACTTCGGCTCGAATCATATGCAAGCCGACCTGAACCGCGACGGCATCGTGGACGACGCGGACCTGCTGATTGTACTGTTCAACTTCGGCGGGGGATGTTAATGCGCCACGACAGCACGATTGTTCGGTGCTGAAGGCGAGAAATCACCTTCAGCACCGTTTACTACGGGGGCGACTATTAACGCAGGCGCGCTCCCGCATTTGAAACATCGAACGGCTTGAATCCGAGCGCAAGCGCGGGTGAGTTGGGCTTGAGGCGAAAGTCACCCGCGCCAGGATTCTCAAACAGCGGGTCGGCGAGGCGCGAGTGAGTGTCCTGTCCTTTTGCCTGCCACGCCGCGAAATCGTCCCCGCCGAAGCGCAGCTCGCCCCCATCCTCACGCCAGTAGAGGTTGTAGTCGAAGCGCATGTTCGCGTCGATTCCGCCCGCAAGCCACTGCGCCCCTTTACCCAGCACGATATTACGCTCGAAAGTGAAGCGCAGGTGGTTTTCGGGGCGCGACGCCTGAATCTGATGGTCGCGGGCGTAGGCGAAGATATTGTTGCGTACGATGTTCTCGTGTCCGTAGTGCTGGTGGAAGCCTCCATGCGTCGTGCGGTACACGAGGTTGTTCTCCGCCACAATCCCCGAGCTGCCTTCGTCAAAGTAAATTCCCCAGCCGCCGTAGCGATAGCCCGCGATGTCGTGCCAGCGGTTATGGCGGATAACCGTGCCATGCTGGATCCCCAGCGTGTAAATCCCACCCAAGTCGCTCAACACGGGTCCATCGCCGTCGGAGCGCACGCCGATATGATGCACAAGGTTGAACTCCACAAGGTTGCCCCCTGCAAGCGATTGACTGTAGCCCCAAGTCCAGCCGATGGAGATGCCCGTGTAGTAGAAGTCGCTAAGGGTGTTGTGGACGAGGCGGTTGCTGTAGCTTTGCCCAATCCATACGCCGATTGCGCTTGCGAACAGTTTGCCGCCGTCTTGAATAACGCAGTCCTGCACAGTGTTCCCGAAGGTCTGCTCGGCCGGGTTTTCGCGAATGGTCGGCTCGCCGATTTTGACGCCGCCCGCCCCCAAGTTGCGCAGGATGCATCGTTCGACGCGATTATACTGGCAGCCGCGCCCCAGCTCAATCCCGTAGGTTCCGACCTGTTCGATGACGCAGTCGACAAACTCGCAGCGGCGCGCACCTTCCGCGTAAAGCGCGGCGGGTACACCGAACGCCGCCTGCACAAAGCCCCCAGTCTCCATCTCCGTAGGCAGCGACCATTCCGTATGGCGGAACACGATACCCTGAAAGCGCACGCCCTCTACATAGCGCCCCTGTTCCGCCGCACCTATGAGCCGCACGAGCTGGGGTAGCGCAGGGGCAATTGTCTCTATGGTCTCGATCCGCTCGCCCGCCTGCGGCAGGTAATAGAGCCTCCCCTCACGACGGCTCAGATACCATTCGCCAGGCGTATCCAGCGCTTCCGGCAGATTCTCCAGATAGTAAAGGTCGCCCTCTTGCAGTGCGAAGGTGCTGCGCTTGCCAAAGCTCAGGATGCGTGCCTGCGGTTCGATGGCTTTCAGAGGCAGACGGCTCTCTACCCACCGATTGAACACCAGCACCTCGCCATCCTCGATCGTACCGAATTGAGGGACATCCCCCTCGCGATAACGGAATCGCGTGTGTCCCTGAAACCAGTCGGGCGTACTATCCAGCAGCGATTCGACCTTTAGATAGCCATCGTTGGGATGGCGCGCGCGGACAGCGCGTCTGCCGTTCACGAACAGTTGACGAAAGTACCACCTGCCCTCGCGCACCGCCGGGATGTCGGCGACCCAGACGGTTTTCCCATTCCACGCCTCTGGTTTCCAGCCGATAATGCGCTGTCCGCCGCTCAGGATGGGAGTTTCGCCTTCGTAAGCCGAGAGAGTAAGTCTGCCCTGCGCCCTCGTGGTGTGTTCGGGCGTGATGACAATCGGCTCGGGCAGCAAGTAGACGCCCCCACGCAAGCGTATCTCAGTCGGCGCAGGTTCGCCCTGAAGCAGGAGTTGCAGCGCGCGCCGAGGAGTGCGCAGGGGTCCATCGCTGCGCGAGCGATTCGGCGTGGCGTGTTTGCCCGACCAGGTGTCATCGCCTTCGGGCGCAACATAGAACACGCGTGTCTGCGCCATCGCTTGCACCAGTAATGCTCCTGTCAGCCAAAGTAAGACCAACCGCTTCATCCAATAAAGGATTCACGCTCCGGCTAACGGTTCCTGCGAGCGAGGGGTGTGTGGCGCGCGCCGTCTTCGGTGAGGATAAGCCAGCTGAGCAGCGCGCCAAGACTGAGCATCAGGGCGCACCCGATGAACGGCGTGCGATGGGCAGGGATTTGCACTTCAGCCAGCGTAATCGGCACATGTTCGTACAGGAATCCACCCAGCAGTGCGCCCAGGATACTGCCGATACCCTGCGCTGTGCCCGCTGCACCCAGAATTACCCCGCGCCGCGTGGGGTCTAACTCGCTCAGCTCCGCCATCCACGCGGCGAAGGTCAACACGAAGCAGGTTGCGCCCAGCCCCGCAGCGACCACCACCCACGCGATTGGCGGCTTGGACGGCGCGACCACGCTCCACAACACGCACGCCGCAAGGGTCAGACCCCAGCGAATACTGCGCGTGCGCCCTAAACGGTCTGCTAGACGCCCCAAAGGCAGGCTCAGTGAAGCGATCGCCAGCGCAGGAACCACCAGCCCGACCCCAAACAGCGTCTCGCTCACACCGAACTCGTCCATCGCATAGAGCTTGACGAGCAGCATAATCAGCCCTATGCCGAAAAACACCACGAACGCCAGTGCCAAATGCCCTGGCGCGACGCGTAGCGCGTCCAGCAGCGTGCGCAGGGAGAGTTTCTCGGCGTCGGGATTCGAACCGTCGTGGCGGGCACGTCCGTCCCTCGGGTAGAATCGCCAGGCGATGAAGGTCGCACAGGCAAACAGTACCGCCGTCAGGTAAAACGACGCCTGTTTCGCGCCCGTGAGGTCGTTCGCCAGACCGCCTGCCAGCGGACCCAGCGCGATGCCCGACATGTAGGTCATGTTCAAAAAGCTCATCGCCCAGGCGCGTTTCTGGGGAGGGACGGCGTCGCCAATCGCGGCGTAGACCGAGGGCCAGAGCATCGCCGCGCCCAGCCCGTCAATCGCGCGCAGCGCGATAAAGTGGAGCGGATGATGCGCGACCAGCGTCGCCACGGAGGTAAGCATCGTCAGCAGCGGTCCCAGCACAATCAGGCGACGCCGACCGAACTGGTCGCTCAGCATGCCCATCGGCGCACGGAAAATCGCCTCCGTGAGCAGGAACACCGAGCCGACCACGGTAATCGTCGACTCGCCCAATCCAATCACCTCTCGTAAATAGACGGGCATCGCCGAGATGTTAAGCGTCACATAGCCCAACTCGGCGAAGCCCGCCATCACGACCAACGCCCAGAACGCCGCGAGCGATCTCACAACGGTCAGGTGGGGCAAAGAACCCTACAGCAATTAGTCTAACGAAGTATCAATACGCACTTCATGCCCCGTCTCGGATGATTCGTAGATTGCGTCCATAATTGCGTTCAGGTAGAAGCCGTGTTCGCCTGGGATGGGCGCGGGCTTGTTGTGGATTACGGCGTCCACGAACGCTTCAACATTCGCCTGATAGGAGTTCACATTCGCCAAGTTCGCCGGCTCCACATTGTAGAGCGTGCGGTTCTGCTCAGTGGCGATGCGCACGGGGCGATCGCTCAGCGGGTCGGCGAACACACCGCCCTTGTCGCCCAATAACAGCGTGTTGAACTCGTCGCGCTCGATGTTGGCGCAGAAGCTGGACTCCAGCGTGACTGTCGCGCCGTTCTCAAGACGAATCAGCCCTACGGCGAAGTCCTCGACGGTGAACTTTGTGTAGTCCCACTGCCCCATTAGTCCAACCACATCGGGGCGATTGCCAAACTTGACATAGGTCGCGCCGAACGCCGCTACAGGCTTGGGATAGCCCATCAGCCAGAGCGTGGTGTCCAGAATATGCACGCCGATATCGATGAGGGGACCGCCGCCCTGTTTTTCTTTGTCGATGAACACGCCCCAGCCCGGAATCCCGCGCCGTCGCAGCGCGTGGGCGCGCGCGTAATACACCTCGCCTAAGTTGCCTTCCTGAACGATATATTTGTGGAGAAACTGCGCTACGCCCGAGAACCGCCACTGCAACGACACATGGAGCAGTCTGCCCGCGTGTCGGGCGGCGCGCACCATCTCGCGCGCCTCGTGGGCGTTGCGCGCCAGCGGCTTCTCACAATGCACATGTTTGCCCGCTTCCAGCGCGGCGATGGTCGCATCCTTGTGTAGAAAATTGGGCGTCGCGACCACCACAATCTGGATGTCATCGCGCTGCAACATCTCGTGGTAGTCGGTGTAAATATGCGGAATATTGAACCGCTCGGCGGCGGCGCGCGCGCCCGCCTCGTTCACATCCGCAACCGCGATTAGCTCCACCCGATCGGAAAGTTTCGCGTAGCTGGGCATGTGTTGCCCCTGTGCGATACCGCCTGCTCCGATAAATCCAATGCCTATCTTACTCAAGTTCGTCGCTCCTCCTTAGGTTCTACACTGCTGCGGTCAGGTCAACCGCGCTACCTCATAACCATAAAGGAGTATACCTGACGCCAACGCAGGCACACCGCGATAGCCGTTGCTGACTCATAGCAGGAATACTTGCTAAGAACAGAGAAGGATTAATCTATGCGCACGGGTGTAATACTGGTGTTGGTCGTGTCCGCAGCGGTAGCGCCGTTAGGGGCACAGCGCGTGAGCGCGTCGGGCGTGCGCGCCGACGAGGGGTTCGTGTGGCAAAACGGCGTGGGTCCGACGCAGTGGCTGCGTCTGTGCGCGACAAACCTCAGCCTGCCGCCACGCACCGTACGCTACGGTTGGGCGTCTACGGTACAGGTCGTTGAAGCGGGTCTGTTTGGGCGCGTCGCACTGCTGTGGAGCGGCTGGGAAGGCAATGGCGGCGACCGCGCAGAATACTGGCTGAAGTGCGCTTACAAGTCGCCCCCCATTTATGAGGCGGCGCATCTGTACGACACGCTTACCGTGTGCGGCGACCGAGCTTTTCGGGCGCGCCTGTGGAACGAGCAATACTTCAGCTGGCAGCCGCGCTCGGTGGAGGTCAGCCTATTCGTCGCGAACGCGCCGCTCCCCTCGCCTGCCACCTTCCAGCAGCCGAGCTGGACGAACCTGAGCGATCTGGATCGGCTTCCGTCGCGTCCCGGAATACAGGTAGACCCGTTGCTGGACACGGAGGCGACATTAGAGTATTTCACAGGCGCGATAACGCTCCGTCGCCCGCTGATTGAAGGGCTGCAGCGCGCAGTGGGCGCGAACGCCTATCTGAGCGAGGCGCGCCCATCGCCGTTTCGCGACCGCGCGACGCTGGACGCCCTCGCCACGCTCAAGGTCGACAGCGACGCGCCCCAGACGCTCTGGAGTCGCGCCTACGGTGCCGAATGGGCGCCGCTGGACGCTACGCTCGACCAACGGCTGGGCAACGATCGACTCCACTACACACTCGATCTCGCAAACTATCCCGTTGGTGCGACGCTAACTCTGACCTATCAGGTGAGCGTATATCGAGTGCCCTTCGACAAGTTCGGTCAGCCGATGGCCCCCCCTGCGCGTCAACCCATCGACGACCTGCGCGATGGGCAGAACCTTAACTTCGACCTGAGGGGACTAACCTACACCTACAGTGGGGCGGTTGGCGGCGACGGAAGGGTGTCGGACGAGGAGGCACAGCCCGTGTGTCTGCCCAAAGAGGCTGGCTCGCTGAACCTCACGCTCAACCTGCGCGAGTTCATCCCCGACCTGCCGATTGACCTCGTCGTTACGCTCACGGGCGCACGCATCGACGCCGACACGGTACGCTGGAGTTTCGATATCTCTCCCAACCGATGTGTGAACATCGACGGCGTGAACGCGCTGGTCAAGCGCATCTGGGGACAGCTGACAGCGGCTCTGGAGGTTGTGCCCGTCTTTCTGGATGACGAGTGCCGACGCTACTACACACTGCGTCTGACGCCCGAAGGCGGCGACTCGGGCAACTGGATGAACGCCGAACTATACGCACTGTGCTTCGAGAACCCCGCCACGCGGGTCAATGTCGCCGTGCGCAACATCGACTATGTCGCTTACGGCGGCGGGGTGTTCCTGCAGGACGACCCGCGCCGGGTCTACTACGGCGTTGAATCGCAACTAATCGAGCTGATACGATTCGGTGATGTGAACGGCGACGGCTGTGTGGACGACCGAGACCTCATCGGGGTTCTCTTCCACTTCGGCGCGTCCGGGATTCACCCCGCTGACCTGAACGGCGATGGGGTGGTCAACGACGCAGATTTGTTAATCACGCTGCTCGCGTTCGGGAACGGGTGCTAAGCGCGGTGGGTTAAATCCGTTCGAGGCCGCACCATTCGCGCAGCACCCAATCTGCGCCGCGCTCGCGAATCATCTGTTGCAGCTGCTGCGATTCGGGGTCGCCGGGGTCGTTGTACGCCAGCGCGGCAAGGATTGCCTTACGAAACGGCGTTGGATCCTCGCCCTGTTCGACGAGTAGTCTGTACGCGCCCACCAGTCGATCGTCAGGGCGGATTTTACGCAGCGGCTCGCGCGCCACACGGGCAATCGGGTCGTCCAAATGGGGATCCTGTATCCGCGCGAGGATGTCCTGCACCGTTGAAAAGTGTTCATCGATATCGAACGGGTGCTTCTTGAGAAACGCCCTCGAGAGCGCATTTGCACCCTGCACGAACAGCGCGTAGATTTCTGGGTCTTGCAGAGCTTGCTGGATGGTCTGATAGCCTCGCTGCGCGCCTAAGTAGGCAATCAGTGCGTGCAAGCCGTTATGCAGATAGAGTTTGCGCTGCATGTAAATCTCGAACGGGCGCACGGGTTGCAGTCCGATAATCGGCGGCGGCTCGCCGAGTAGTGCGTCGGCGTCGACGGGGAGTTTACTGTAGCGATCGACGCGCACGCCGGGTGGAGCGCCGGGCAGCTCGGCGACGGCTTGACGCCCGATGATACAGCGCACCAACCCCAGTGAGTTGAGCAGGGGATGCTCATCAGGGGAGAGATGATGCAGCAGCGCGTCGCGCAGGACGGCGTCAGCGTTCACAGCGTTCTCGCCCAGCAGCAGAGGGAGCGGCTTGGGGTTCTCGGCGGCGCGACGGCGCAGCCCAGTGGCAATTAAAGGCGCAAGGCTCGGCACTATGTTCAGCCCAACGGCGGTGGAGGCGACCGCCGCGCGGGCGAAAGCGTCCGCCACAGCGTCTATGTTGGAAGCGTCAATCGCTGAGACAGGCGCAATCGTCTCGCGCCCGCCGTCTATCCATTCTATCCAGCAGAAGCGATGACGGTTAAGGCTCTCAACAACCTCAGGACGCGCTTCGACAAACACCGTTTCGAAGCCGGAGCGGGCGTATAGCTGAGCAAGGAAACCTCGCCCAATCTTGCCCGCTCCGAATTGCAGCGCCAGCAACGCAACACCCCGTTGCTCAGTTGTCGCCCACCGCGCCGAAGTTGAACAGCACAATCAACAGGTCGGCATCGTCCACCAACCCGTCGCCGGTCAAGTCGACTTCGGGGTTGTTCGCGCCGAAGTTGAACAGCACTGTGAGCAAATCGGCGTCGTCGATCACATTGTCGCGGTTGAGGTCGCCATTAACGAGGTTGAACACCAACCCCGACACATCGCTATTGAGCGAGACGCCACGCAGGATACGCCTCAGGCTGGTGGGCGCGCGCACCGCGATGTCGACCGTGCCGCCCATAATTGAGGTGTAGGTAGTGAAGTTCCCCGCGTTGTTCGTGTTGAAGGTGCGCTGGTACTGCAGATTCTGTGTGTTCGCCTGAAAGATTTGCATTTCAAACGGCACGAGCGAGAGGTTCTGGCGGTCGAAGTTCACGCGCCCTGAGATGAGGCGTCGCACTGGCGAGTAGTCGGTAATCAGCACATCGTACCAACCGCCTGCGCGCCCGCCTTGGTAGTTGAACCCCTCTACGCGAATATAGTAGATGCCCGCTGGCAGATTGTAAAGCGCGACGCGCGAGGTGTAGGGGTTGAACGGGTCGTGCGAATCGTCGTCGTTGCTTGCCAGCGGGTTGAAATTGGCGTCGTAAACGGTCAAGATAGTGTCGGTTGCGCCGAAGGTTCGAACCGTTAGGTTGCCCTCGCCAATCTCGATGCGGTAGTGGTCAAGGTCGGTCTGTCGGTAGCGCAGGAAGGCATTAGGGATTAGCGTGAAGTCATCGGCGAGGTTGCCCACCTCCGTCGCCGTAGCGAAGGTTTCGTTCGTACCGTCCACCTCGTAAGGGTCAAAATCGCGCGCCGTGCTGCCGTCGAACACGCGCAGGGTGTATCGGAAGCGCGCCAACACGCCCGACTCGGCAATCGAGCGCACACGCAGGTAATACACGCCCGCATTCAGCGCGATAGTGATGCCCGAATCGGCATTCGTGAACGAGGTGTCGCGGTTGCCGCGGTTGTTGTTGCCCAGCTCGTCGTCATCGTTCTCGGCAATGAGCGTCCCGCTCGCGTTGTAAAGCGTCAGCACCGAGTCGAGTGTGCAATCCACGCGAAACGAATAGGTTCCTGTCTGCGCCAGCTCCACGCGGAACCAGTCGTTGTCGCCGTCAGGGTTAATCAAACCTCGCACAACCTTCATGCGGCGCGTGTTCGTGTTGTCGACCCCCACCACGCCCAGGTCCTGAGCGGTTGCTAAAGTGTTATTTGCTTCGGTATCGATAGAAAAGTCGATGACTAATGGTTGCGCCCTACAGAGCGCGAGCGTCAAGCCGATGCACCCGAACAGACTCGTTATCTTCCTCATCATCACAGGCTCCTTTCCCGCGCCCCTATTATAGCACACTTTCGCGTCTAAAAGTAGCCCTTTTCGCGCAAACTGGTATAGTTTCCGTCGCCGATGATGAGGTGGTCGAGCAGTTCCACGCCGAGCAGTTCGCCCGCTTCTTTGAGTCGTCGGGTGACGGCGATATCTTCGGGGCTGGGGGTCGGGTCGCCGCTGGGGTGGTTATGTACGGCAATCCAGCACGCCGCGCCCTCGCGAATGACCACGCGGTATACCTCGCGGGGATGCACAAGGCTGCTGTCCAGCGTGCCGATGGAGATGGTCTCGGTGCGCAGCACGCGATTTTTCGTGTCGAGCATTACGGCGAGGAAGTGTTCACGCCGCTCGCCGAGTAGCTGCATGTGCATCAGTTGATACACATCTTCGGGCGAGCGGATCTGGGGGCGTTCGTGGAACTGACTCAGCGCAACGCGCCGGCCGAGTTCCATCGCCGCAGCGATTTGCGTCGCCTTCGCCAGTCCCATGCCCTTGATGTCGGCTAACTCCTGCACACTGGCGTGCATCACGCCGCGCACGCCGCCGAACTTTTGTAACAGGTGTTGCGCCAGTTGCAGGGCAGACATCTGCGCCGTACCCGTGCGGAGCAGAATCGCGAGCAGTTCGTACTCGCGCAGGCTGGACGCCCCCCAGTGCGCCAGCTTCTCGCGGGGGCGCTCTTGGGGGGGCAGCTCGCGAATCGTCGTATAGCGCGTCGGCTCCATCAGAACCACCGTTTGAGGCGAGTATGCGCGAAATCGAGCAGCGAATGCACTGCGCCACCCGCTACCAACCCAATTAGCAGCGCCCACACCTCGCGCTGATAAGTAAACACCCAGTCGGTCGCGTGCAGCAGCCAGCTGTGGGGATCCACCTGCAACGCCAGCCCGACTCGCGCCAGAACCCAGTTCAGCCCGAAGATAAGCAGTAGCAGAACCCCAACGAGATATACCACGCGCAGGATGGGTCCCACGCCCAGACCATGCGAAATCCAGCTGCGGTGCGGTACGAGTTTCTGATAGGGATACCAGAGGACGCGCAGGGGACCCCACCGGCGATAGGCGCTGGAGTCGACATCGAGGTCGCTGGAGAGCCAGATTCCCGAAAAGGCGTAGCTGGCGATAGCGAGCCACGCCAGCGGGCGCGTTTCTGGGGGCAGGTACATCCCTGTCAGCGGGATTGCCCCCAGCGCCGTGCCGATGGTCACCCAGTCATGCACTTTGCCCGACGGCATCTCAGGCGCGCACCGCCTCCTGCATCTTCTGGATCGCGCGCGATTCGAGCTGGCGCACGCGCTCTTTGCTCAGTCCCAGCCGCTTGCCAATCTCTTCTAAGGTGAGCGGTGGCTCGCCGCTCAGTCCATAGCGCAGGCGAATGACCGCCCGTTCGCGCTCGTTCAGACGCGCCATTAGGCTCTCCCAGTCGATGGCTTGTTCCCACTCGGCTTCCGTTTCGTCGGCGATAAGGTCGCCCAATACGGAGCCGTCGCTGTCATTGATAGGCATTTCCAGCGAGATAGGTTTCGCGACCGCGTGCATCAGCTCGCGCACCTGTTCGGGGTTTAGTTTCGCGCGTTGCGCCACTTCGTGTACGGTCGGTTCGCGTCCCAGTTCCTGCTGGAGCAGTGCAGCGGTCTGGCGCACCTGCTGCAGCACGCGCGACATGTGCTGCGGCACGCGAATCATCGACGCCTGCTCCTGCAGGGCGCGGGAGATGGCTTGCCGGATCCACCAGGTAGCGTAGGTACTGAATCGGCTGCCACGCTTCGGGTCAAACTGCGCCACGGCGCGCATCAGCCCCAAGTTGCCTTCCTGAATCAGGTCTATCATCGACAGCCCGCGTCCTGTGTAGTGCTTCGCCACCGAGATAACAAGTCGCAGGTTCGCCTGCACCAGCAGTTCACGGGCGCGTTCGTCGCCCTCAGCGGCGCGGACTGCCAGTTCCCGTTCCTGCTCCGCCGAGAGCAATGGCGCACGCGCCGCCTGCTGTGTCCACCACTGTACCGCGTCTTCCAGAACTTCCTGCTCAACTTCCGCGATGAACCGTTCCGCACGCTCGGCTACGTGGCGCAGTTCGCGCTCCGACGCCTCCGACTCGTTTAGTACTCGCACCCCGTGCGACTCGATATGCTCCAGCACGCTGTCGATGGCGTCAGGGTTCAGCTCGATTTCAGGCAGGATAGTAAGCAACGCTTCGATGGCAACATAACCCGATTGTCGTCCGCTCTCGATTAAAGCTCGCAACTCATCCGACTCTAGCCAATGCTCCATAGGCAAGACCTCCGTTTAGTCTATAGATTCGACGCGGATACGCCAGTATTCCTGCAATTTTTCGGCGTTTTGGAGGTCGGCTTCATGGTGCGGAGTCGGCTGCGTAATTTCCGCGGCAAGTCGCATGCGTTTGCGTCGTAGGGCGTACTCTTTGAGACGCAGGATGCACCCCTGCGCCCATTCGGGCGTCATCGGGGGTGATTCCTGCATCAGTAGCGCGGTCAGCAGGTCTTTGAGTGGCTCCTCCTGAATTTGCTCCAGCAGTTCTGACGGCGCGTAGTGGCTGGGCGGTTTGGGCAGGGTGCGCAGTTGATCGGCTAATAGTGCGTGCAGCGGGATTTGCCACTCGATTTCGGGCAGATGTTCCAGCGCGACGGCGGCGGAGTCGGGGTAGAGCGCGGCGCGGAGTGTCTCGCTCTCCGCCTGAAAAATCGCTTTGGGAATGCTCAGACGCGCAGTTGGGTTCGTTTCAGGTTCGGGCGACGGCGCGGCAGGTCGATTTCGGCGCGTGCGTTGCTGGCGCTGATGCTGGCGCAACTCCTGCTGCAGCGCGTGCAACGCCGCCTGCGGGCTGGTCAGGTATGCAGGCGTCAGGGGCGTAAGCCGCTCCAGACACGCCAAACGGTCTAACTCACTCGGCAGACTCGCCGCCCAGCGCAGTCCGCGCTCTACGATTTGCGCCTTCACCGTAGGCTCCAGCTCTAGCAGATTGCGCTCGCCTGCCACATCACGAAAAATCTGCTCAATCCCGAACAGGGCAATTGGCGTCGCAGCGTCGAGGGCGCGCTGCAGCGCGTCCGCACCCTGCGTGCGCAACAGGCTATCGGGGTCTTGCCCCCGCGGCAGGCTGACCACCAGCGCAGGGACGCCTGCTTGAAGCAACGCCTCGCCTGCCTTAAGCGCGGCGCGGACGCCCGCCGCATCGGAGTCGTACATCAGGTACACGCGATCCACGAGGCGTTTGAGGCGCGCAGTATGGTCCTCGGTAAACGCCGTGCCGAGCGTCGCCAGGCTATGTGCAAAGCCGTACTGGTGGAGCATAATCAGATCCAGATAGCCCTCCACGATAATCGCCGCGCGCTGTTTGAGTATCTCGCCGCGCGCCCTGTGCCAACCGTAGAAGGTGTTGCGCTTCTCAAAAAGGGGCGTTTCAGGGCTGTTGAGATACTTCGGTTCGTCATTGCCCATCGTGCGCGCCCCAAACGCGACTACGCGCCCCGCCGCGTCGTGAATGGGGAAAGTGATGCGGTTGCGGAAACGATCGTAGTAGCCCTCGCCGTCCTCACGCGCCTTGAGCAGTCCCGCTGTCTCCGCCTCCTGAAGGTTGAAATTGTGTTTCTGCAGGAACTTGAGTAGATAGTCCCAGCCGTCGGGCGCGTAGCCAAGTTCGAACGCCTCGACGGTTTCGGGGGTCAAGCCGCGCTGGGCGAGGTACTGCTGCGCTGCGGGCGTGCGCTTGAGGCACTGGCGGTAGAAGAAATTCGCAGCGTAGACCAGTTTGCGCAGGCGGTCGCGCTCATCGGGCGACTCCTGGGGCAACGATTCGGCGCGCAGCTCGACTCCGGCGCGCTCGGCAAGTCGACGCATCGCTTCGCGGAACGACAGCCCCTCGATGCGCATCAGGAACGCGAAAGCGTCGCCCGACGCGCCGCAGCCGAAGCAGTGGAAACGGTTCAGCGCAGGGCTGACATGGAACGAGGGCGTCTTCTCGGAGTGGAATGGGCAGAGTCCCTTGAAGTTTTTCCCTGCCCGTTCCAGTTGCACATAGTGCGAGACCAGTTCCACCAGGTCAATTCGGTCTCGGATTTCCTCGCGCAGGTCGCGCAAAGGGGGTCGCCTCCTTAGTATGCGACGGAAGGTGCGCCGCCGCCTCGTCCGGGCGGGCCGGAGAGTTGACCGCCGCCACCCATGCCAGGCGATTGCGGTCCACCGCCGCTGCTACTCTGACCGCCCAGCCCTGTAAATCCCGCGCCGAGTGTCGGGATCCCCGCCGCCACGAAGATACCCGTTACACGGTTCGTGCGTGCATCTAGCTGAAACGCCACGCCCAGCTTGTTGTAGCGGATGGCGTACACATCCCCGCTGAACGCATGCTCGTCGGGGTGTCCGTATGCGGAGATGACCTTGCTATAAGGGTCGCCCAGTCCGATGCCGCGGCTGGTGCGCACGCGCGGGTCGGGACGGCGTCCGTAGGCGCTGATTTGCACCACGCGCCCATCCTTATTGAACTGGAACAGGTAGGTCGAGCCGCCCTTCACGCGGTAGACATAGACGATTTCGTTCTCGATACGGCTCTGTCCCTGTCCACCGCCGAAATCGCCGCCGCGCGGGGGACCCCATGACGGCGCGCCCGTGTCTCCCTGCTCGCCGCCTGTAACGAAGCCGCCCGATTGCTGTCCCTGACCCTGAATCTCCGTGATCGTGATTTGCGTGTTCGTAATCATCGTCGGGTTGCCAAACCGTTTGACCACCTGTGTGGTGGGTGTAAGGACGCGCACGCCCAGCAGTGCTACTTCATGGCGTGGACGCGCTTGCGCCATCAGCCCAACCATCAGCGCTGCCGCGCCGACCGCTGCAATACCGAAACGCCAGGTTTTCTCCATCGCAATTGTCGCCTCCTCAATACGGTATACTATTTCGGCGCGGGCGCGAGGACTCCTGCAGACTCCCGCGCACATAACCCCTATATTATAGACGATGGGCAACCCGAAAAGTTTCTGGGCGAAGGCGTTGCGGACGCTGGCGCTGCTGCTTGCGCTGGCGCTGGTTCTCTACTGGTTTTGGTATCTGCCCTTGCAGCAGCCTGTGCCCGCTCAGCAAATCGAGTTCACGCCATGAAAGTCGCATTCCTTGGATTTCCGTTAAGCGGGCGCACCACGCTGTTTGAGGCGTTGTCGGGCGGGCACGCGCGTGATGGCGTGGCGAGTATTCCCATTCCCGACCCGCGTTTAGAAGCCTTGGCGAAACAGGCAGGCGCGAAAAAGGTTGTTCACGCCGCGTTCGAGTGGCGCGACGACCTGCCCGACTTTGACCCTGAAAAGCCGGAAACCGTGCGCCAGCCGCTCAGCCTCGCCCGCCAGAGCGACGCGCTCGTGTGCGTGCTGCGCCTGTTCGACAGCCCCTACGCGCCTTATCACGCGCCTCTCGACCCCGTGCGCGACCTCCAGTTCTGGCTCGATGAGTTCACGCTCTTCGACCTGCAGGTGATTGAGAATCGCTTAGAACGGTTAACGAAGCTGTTCCAATCGCACAAGGAGAGCGCTGCTGATCGAGTGGAGTACGCCCTGCTGGAGCGGATGCACCGCGCCGTGAGCGAGGGCGAGTCGCTGCAGGCGTTCGAAGTCCCTCCCGATCTGGAGCCGCGCCTGCGCGGGTTCGGGTTCCTCGCCCGCAAGCCAATGGTGGTGGTCGCCAATATCGGTGAGAGTCTGCTGGGCAACGAGGCGAGTTCGGAACCGCTACAGCGTCTGCAACTCCGCTGCGACGCGCGCGGGCTACCCCTCCTCCCGCTCTGCGCGACTTTTGAGCGCGACCTGCGTCAGCTGCCCGAAGCCGAGCAAGCCGAGTTCCTACAGATGATGGGCGTTGCGGAACCGGCGCTGCCCCGCCTTGTGCGCGCGGTCTACGAATCGTTGCATCTGCAGGTGTTCTACACCATCGGCGACGACTCGCGGGCGTGGCTGCTGCCGAAGGGAGGAACCGCCCTAGACGCCGCCGCGACGATTCACTCCGACCTGGCGCGCGGCTTCATTCGCGCTGAGGTGTGCCATGCCGATGAGGTGCTGGCGGCGGGTGGCTGGAAAGCCGCACAGAAAGCCAACAAGGTTCAGCTGGTGGGCAAAGACTATGTGATGCGCGATGGCGAAGTGGTTCATGTCCGATTCAATGTATGAGGGAGCGTAATCCCGTATGAAACCTACACTTGCCCGAATCGCTCAGGGGTTGGTATGGCTGAACCTGTTGGTTGCGTTGGCGACCGTAATTGGCAGCGGGTTGCTGCTCAGGGGGGTGCAGAACCTGCCACTGCTGGACTACAATCGCCTGTCTACGCTGATGGGGATGCTCTGCGTGCTGTTCGGGATTGGCGCGTCGCTGTTGCATATGGCGTACACGCAGGGGTGGCGTGCGACGCTCTGGCTGCTGGGGCTTTGCACGGTGCTGGCGGGCGGCGTGGAGCTGATTGGTACGCTTACAGGGTTGCCGTTCGGACCTTACGAATACACTGACCGCCTCGGTCCGAAGTTTCTGGGACATGTGCCGTATGTGATCCCGCCTTCGTGGTTTATGATGCTCTACCCTGCGCTGCATCTGAGTTTCATGCTGGGGGTTCCACGCAGACTGATCCCCGTTGCGGCGTCCGCGCTGCTGACATGGTGGGATGTGGCAATGGATGCTGCGGTCTCTACCTCACGCGTCAATCCCGGGGCGGCAGCATTCGTCTACTGGTTCTGGGATGTGGACGGCGCGTTCTATGGAATGCCGCTGCAAAACTGGCTGGGCTGGTTCGCCACGGGATGGTTGCTCAGCTGGATTTACCTCAAACTTGTGCCCGAATGGCGCGAGTCGCGCGCGTTGACGCCCCTGGCTATCTGGCTTATCCAAGGCGGCGTGATGGCAGGGCTGGCGTTCTGGGTACAGCGTCCCATTGCGACCTTCTTATGGCTGGCAGGGGCGGTTATCGTAAGCGTACTCGCCTATCGCACCGCCGCGCGTTCGCGTCCTGTATCGGTGAAAAGTGTACCTGACACATGAATAATAAGAAGGTAGGTATACTTTGAGCATTGAGGGGGACGAACGATGCAACAGTCGACGAACAGCGCGGCGATCGCGAGCCTGGTGCTGGGGATTGTGGCGATACTCACGCTGCTTTCATCGGGCATGTTCTTGGGATGTTTGCCAATCCCGCTAATCTGTGGGATTCTCGCATGGATTTTCGGCAAGAACGCCATGAGCCAGATTGACGCGGGGCTGGGCAACCCGAACGATCGGGGCATCGCGACGGCGGGCTATGTGATGGGGCTGATTACCGTCATCCTGTCCGTGCTGGGGCTGTGCTGTTTGATTGGCGCGCTGGCGGGGATTATCGGCGTTGGAATGTTTCCAGTATGGGAGAGCATGCGGTTCAATCTTTAGTCCACCCGATGCGCCGTCGCCCACACATAGCGGTAGGCGTCTAAGTTGCGCGGCTGCTTGCGTCCCTGTATAATGTCCAAATACAGCGTGGCGATTTCATAGGGGCGTACGGCGATGCGAATGCGGCTGAAAGGCATGCCGTCGGTATCGTGTTCCACAGCAAGCGTCTCGATTGGCTCGCCGAGCAGGTTTGTGCGAAACGCCGTCGCGATCTCGCCGCGCACGCACACCGTCGCCTCACACGCCGCGCCGTCCCACTCTACTAAACGCAACACAAAGGGAAACTCCATGCCCCGCCCTGCGTAGGAATCTAAGTGCATCCCTGCGAACCGCTCCGACTCGCGATAGAAGGCGGTAATGGCGACATTGGGGGCGTCGCACCAGACGGTGCGCCACTCGCTGGGCAAGTCGCCTGCTGAGTCGTCGCTGAGAGCCATAAGCGGAGGGCGTAGGAACTCCTGCGCCCGTCGCCATCGCTCGGCGTGGGAGAGTGTGCCGTGTGGAATCAGGCGCGTGCGCACTTCCAGCGTGTCCACGAAATAATCCTCATCCCAAGGGTCGTACATCGTGAGGATGTTGAGCAGGCGCGCGCCGTCCTTCAGGAACGCCTGACTGCCGTTGTGGAGGTAGAGCAGTCCGCGTTCGCCGTCCGTGCAATCCAGCAGGCTCAGCGCTGTGAAGGGGTTGTGAACTTCCTCGAAGACTTGGGGGGAAGTCATCCAGTCGCCCGTGGGATACTTGCGCAGGTAAGTTCCTTTGGGTTGGATTTCGCTCACGCCGTAGGGGTGGTCGTGGGTGAGCGTGTAGCTGGGCAGGTTCGGCGCGAGGACGGTCTTGAGCGCGCCTGCAACGCTGCCGTCGGGACGCGCCAGCCCTGTTGCGCGATAGGAAATATCAACGGCGTCGCATTCGGGGGCAAGGGCGATGGTGAGTTCAATAACGCTTCCGTCGTGAGTGGCGCGGCGGAGAAGGATACCCTCACCCCCGTCCCCTCTCCCACGGCGTGGGAGAGGGGAGATGCGCGTTCCCCCCTCTCCCACGCCGTGGGAGAGGGGACAGGGGTGAGGGCGCACAATCTCCACCACTTGCTCAAACCGCTCCGTTAGCCCGCCAATGCGCATCTCCAGCTGCCCTAGCGGTTCGGCTAACGCGCCCTCGGGAAACTCGGGGCTGTAAATCTGGTGGATGAGACCGCGCCGTTTGTCGATCTCCACGCGCAGGTCGCCTCGCGCAAGGGTAAGCGCATCGTCGGTTTCGTGAAGACTGCATTCAGACGCAGGCGGCAGGGCGTCCCAATCGGAGTAAGTATGATAGCCCAGCGGCGGCAGGTTCTGGGCGAGCCGCGTGGTTCCGTCGGGGGCTTGCACTGCGCCGTCGCGAGTCCAGCCGAGCGGGTTGTAAATAAGAATCTGCCCTTGCGCACGCTTGGCGAAGTGGCGCAGCGTCCGCTCCACCACATGCCCACTGAGCGCGAGGCTGCGCTGATAGGAAGCCGCGCCCACGTGCCCGCAGAGTCCCTCGCACTCGTCGTTGTCGTGGTGCTGCGCGGCGAGCAGCTCGCGCCACGCCTCGTCCAGCTCCCACGCGGGGTACACATCCCAGTGCGGATAAGGTCGCCTGAACAGCCCCGCCGTTGCGGAGAGGCTCTCAGCGGTCAGTAGCTGCCGCTCGGCGGTGTGGCTATAGCGGCGGAACAGGTCGCCGTTCTTGCCCAGGCTCACGCCGTGAAACACCTCGCTGAGCGTGTAGCGGCGCGGCTGCGCCTGGTCGCGCGCCGCCTCCAGAAACTCCGAAAGCGTCGCGAAGCGCAGCTCAAACTCTGGGCGCGCCTTGAGCTGCCGTAGCGGCGGAATCATCAACTCGGCGCGGCACATCCAGTCGGGCGAGGGCATCAACTCCAGCCACTGCACGATACAGGGCGTCTCCATCGCGCGTAGGTCAGGGCTTTCCAGCAGCAGCATAAAGTCTTCGGGCCACTGGTGCAGGTTCAGCTTGTGGCGCGGCGCGGTCAGCAGGCGCGAGCCGTCCTGACCTTCCCACCAGACGGCGGGCGCGTCCTCAACAGGCATATGGGGTGTGTGCCATGTCCACTGATAGAACAAGCAGGCGTACTCGTAGCCTACGCCGCGCAACATCTGCGGCAGCTGCGGAAAGAAGTCGAACTCCTCCTCCCAGAAGGTGTGCGGGCGCACCCCCAGCAGGCGTATCACCGCACGCACGCCGTACACACGTTGCCGAATGTTCGACTCGCCCCCATGAAATAAGCCGTAGGGCTGCCCGTAAGACGCGCCCACGATTTCAATCTGCCCCGCGCGAAGCGCATGCTTGAGCTCTTCCAGTACTTCAGGGGCTTCAGCAGCGAGGCGTTCGTAGCCTACCCCGTCGAAGTTCAGGTTGCCCTTTGCGCCCGTCTCACGGCAGAAGTGCAACATATCCCGCGCCGAGTCGGGCAGCACGCTGTAGCCCCACAGCCACTCCATATCGACCCAGTGCATGTGGTTGCCGAAGGTGTAGTAGAGTGGTTGTCGGGGTTCCATCGTTTAAGGATAAATCCCTCGTATCGTGGTTGCTTCCGCAACACGCTTGACGCCGATGATGTACGCACCCATGCGCAGGTTCACTTTGTTCTGCTCGGCGGTCTGCACGACATGCTCGTAGCTGCGGCGCATTGCCTTCTCCAGCTTGCGATTCACTTCCTCTTCTTCCCAGAAGAAGGCTTGCAGGTCTTGCACCCACTCGAAGTAGGAGACTATTACGCCGCCTGCGTTGGCGAGGATGTCGGGCACGACCAGCACCCCTTTGTCGTCGAGAATCTCGTCGGCGTCGGGGGTCACGGGTCCGTTCGCAGCTTCCACAATCACGCGGGCTTTGACGCGCTCGGCGTTGTGCCCCGTAATCACGCCGTGTAACGCGGCGGGAACCAGCACATCACACGGAAGTTCGAGCAGCTCCTCATTCGTGATAAGCTCGGCGTCGCGATAGGCTTGGATGCAGCCGTCGCGCCCCGCGCAGTGCAGCAGGGCAGGGATATTCAGTCCGTTCGGGTTATAGATGCCGCCACGCACATCGGAGATGGCGACCACCTGCGCGCCCGCCTGGTGCATCAGCTTCGCTGTCGCTGAGCCGACATTGCCGAAGCCCTGAATCACGACGGTTGCGCCCTCGAGCTGGCTGCCGAGCTGCTTCAGCGCCTCGTGCGCCATCACCATCACGCCGCGCCCTGTCGCTTCCAGTCGTCCTTCCGAGCCGCCAATCGCAATCGGCTTGCCCGTTACGACCGCTGGCACGGTGTAGCCCTTGTGCATGGAGTAAGTGTCCATAATCCACGCCATCACCTGCGGGTTCGTGCCGACATCGGGCGCGGGGATGTCCGATTCGGGACCAATCATCATCGAAATTTCCGTGATATAGCGTCGGGTGAGGTTCTCCAGTTCGTGAATCGAGAGGCGTTTGGGGTCGCACACCACGCCGCCCTTCGCGCCGCTGTAGGGGATGTTGACGACGGCGCATTTCCAGGTCATCCACATCGCCAGCGCGCGGGTTTCATCTAAGGTGACCTCAGGATGATAGCGGATACCGCCCTTGGCGGGACCGCGCGCAGGGTTGTGATGCACGCGATAGCCCGTAAAAACGCGGATGGAGCCGTCATCCATCTTCACGGGGAAGTTCACAATCAGCTCGCGCCGAGGGTGTTTCAGCACCTCCAGCAGGCTCCGATCCAGATTCAAATAATGCGCCGCTGTTTCCAGCTGGCGAATCGCAATCGCATACGCGCTGCTCTCTTCGGTGTGGCGTTCTCGTTCGATTATCGTCTGCGCCATTGCAGTGATGCCTCCTGTATCTTAGTACCATACATCGTCGTCAGTTGTTCCATAAAATCGGTTCATCGTCCAGTTCGGGCGGTACGATTCGCTGGACAAGCCAGTAGGCGGGTATCGCTAAACCTATATTATACACCATGCTCCCCAGAGTTCCCTGCCAGAACGCGCCGCCTGAGACCGTTGGCGCGGCGAGGTAGAGCAGTCCCTGCGCAAGTAGGGTCAGCAAGATCACGGCGGGAACGACGCTGAGCCAGTGGCGTTTGGAGAGGAGCATCGGCAGGTAGGCGACGGCGGTCGCCGCGAGCGTGCGGCTAATCACCAGACTCCCTACTGTCTGTTCGAGCATGCTTGCGTGCAGCAGCCCTGTGAGAAAGCCTGCCCATGCTGCGGTGTTTGGGTTGGTCAGCAGCGCGATACACGCTAAGAGGAGCAGCGGGAAATCAGGCGTCACCGCTCCGATTCGCAGGCGATGCGCCCACACGCCCTGCGCCACCGCCGCCGCCACAATCAGTAGCAGCCAGCGTAAAGCGCGCGCCCAGCCGCCCGACATCACAAACCGCGTGAGCCACGGGGGCTGCACACGCTCATAATCATAGTGCAATCTGGGGATAGCGAACCTCCCTCCAGTTGATTATACTCCATAGAAGATTACTACGGTATAATTGGGCATATGCCAATCATCGAGACCGTTGAGCAACTCGTGGATTTTCTGGAGCAGAACGCCGAGTGGCGACACAGGCTGTTCGCCATTCTCGCGCCGCGCGCATTACGAAGGCTGCCCGAAGACTTCGAGGCATTTCGCGAAGAGACGAACCAACGGTTCAACCGCTTAGAGCGAAAGGTCGACGAAGGCTTTGAGCGCGTGGATCGTGAAATGCGCGAGGGCTTTGAGCGTGTGGATCGTGAGCTTGAAAATATGCGGGGTGAAACGCGCGCGGGCTTTGAGCGTGTGGATCGTGAGCTTGAAAATATGCGGGGTGAAATGCGCGAGGGCTTTGAGCGCGTGGATCGTGAAATGCGCGCGGGCTTTGAGCGTCAGGGCGCACAAATCAAACGCAACACCGACGACATCGCCCAACTCAAGGGACTCTCCTTAGAACACAAGTACCGCGAGCAAGCCCGCTCGTGGTTTAGCAAGTACCTCCGAAAGATACAGGTCGTCAGCTTAGCGGATTTAGAGGAGCGTCTGCCTGACGGGGTGGCGTTCTCCGACGAGGCGCGGGACGAGTTGAGCAACGCCGACCTGTTGCTGATTGGCACGGACAAGCGCACGGGGCGTGAGTGTGTGTATGTGATGGAGGTGTCGTGGGTGGTGGACGCGAGCGATGTGGAGCGTGCGGTGCGTCGGGCGCGTTGGTTGGCGGAGTATGGGTTTTGTGTGGCGGCGGTGGCGGCGGGATACGAGTTGGCGTCGGGCGCGGACGCTTTGGCGCAGCAGTTGGGGTGTGGGTTGCATATTGACGGTCGGTTCGTGAGTGAACCGAGGGTGCTGGAGTAGTTGATTGTGGCTCCTGAAACTTAGTGCAGGTTCGAGGTACAATCAGTTCACTGCTTGGGGAGGCAGCCGATGGCAAAGATACCTGAGGAGTGGTTGCAGCGCCTCACGCGCCTGTGCTTGGGTGCATGCGTGGCGCACGACGACGCCGAAACTTGCGCCTGCGATATTCTGCTGCGCTACCACCACCGACGCGGCGTATACCCGTGGGACGAGCCGACGCCTGATGAAAAGCTCCTGCGCCTGCTCGCACGCGATGTCATCGCGGAACACCTGCGCACGCTCGCCCGACGCCGCCGCTTGGAAGCCGAGTACTGCGCCTGCCTACAACACGCCCACGCCTGCGCCCCCACCCCAATGCAAATGGCGATTGAGAACGCCGACGCCGAGCGGTTCTATGCCACGCTGCCGCCGTATCTGCGTCGGACTTTGGAGCTGCTGGACGGGGTATACACCCCTGCCGAGATTGCCGAGCATTTGGGAGTGAGTGTAAACACAGTGTACGCCTATCAACAGGAGTTGCGCGTGCATTTCGTAAAATACTTCGACTATGACCCTAGAAATCGGGGGGGTCGTGTCGGTAATTATAGTGGAAGTGCCTCACAGGGGCTTCCGAGACCAACACAGGAGGTAACCGATGATGAGACGACGGCAGACGATACTGGGTATGATGGCGTTGTCGTTAGCGATAGCGAACCTTGTGGCGATGCCCCACACGCTGGCGGCGTTGAGCGAGTTCAGCGGGGGGGGGGGGACAAGTCTGTCTCCCGTGACGAGTAGCAACGGCGGTTGCGGATGCAGCCAGCCGAAGATGGAAGTGTCGCCTGAAAGGGTGAAGGAAGTGCTGAACTCGCACAGTGACTACGAGCCTGCTCAAAGAAGAAGACGACCTCCAGTTATTATATTCCCTCCGCGATTGCCAATACCGTGGCCACCAGGAGGTGGCGGGGGCGGCGGAGGAGGTGGGCAGCCTCCGTGCTTCTTGCCAGGATGCGTGCCAGATCCGAACAACCCCCACGACAAATTCCGCTGTAATACTTTCAACCTTCTTTGCCCCGGAACAGGGTTCAAGGACATCCAAAAGCGGCAAAAGTGGATATACAATTGTCAGGGATTCCAGCTTGTCCACTGCAATGAATGGCAACATACTGGAATCTGCTGCCATCCCGCGTCCGATAGTCCTTGTGATGCAGGCGGACCGAACCAGATACTGTGCGAGAGAGCTGGAGTTCCCTCAGCTCCGTGACTTTGGGACTCTTGTGGGGGAAAGCATCCTACTTCCCCCACCCCCCAATCGGAGGTATAGCCATGCGAAAGACTGCAGGTTTAACTTTGTTGGAGTTGCTGACGGTATTGGTAATCGTTGCCTTGCTGTCCGCTTTACTGCTGGCGGTGGTTTCCGAAGCGCGGAAGCGTTCTTACCGAACCGTGTGTACCAGCAACCTGCGTCAGCTGGTGGCGGCGGTGGTGATGTACCGCGAGGATTATGGGGAACTGCCGCACGCTCAGGTCTTAGCAGTTCCGTATGTAAAAGAGCACAACCTCTATGCCTGCCCTGCAGACCCCTTCCACACAGGCAGTGGCGCATCGGGGCTGGGACGGTACTGGGCGTGGGTCTACGGCTACCAGGTGGCAGTGAGTTACGAATACATCCGCGAGAACACTGAAGATAGTGAATACCTCCGCTTGGTCAAGGCAGATAGCAATTATGGCGTCTTTGTATGCCCGCTCCATGACAAATGCGACTGCAGGGGATAACGCCCGAATACGCTGCAGGGAAAGTTCACTGCTTAGATAGGGTTTTGCGCGCACGGATTGACGGAAGCGTGCAGTGGGTGAGAGTGCCGATGCGCTTTTTTATTTGCCGAGACGACGGCGCACCGACGGGCGCACGCGATGGATGGCGTTTATTTACCGATGTACCCTGTCCACCTGATATCTGCGACGACACTGATTGTTGAGGATAGCTATGAAACAGCAGCTCTCCAGCGCACTGACAGCGCATTTCGTAGGGTTCCTGCTGTCGCTTTTCGTACTTGCCCAAATCTTCGTCTTGGGGATGGGTGTGTTAGCCACGATTCTGTATTGGGGGAACTTCGAGGGGATGCGAGAAAATGTGTCGCTTAGCGAAATCTGGGCGCAAGTCGTCTCCCCCACGAGTGGACTGACATTCGTCGGAAAGACATATCCTTGGGGGCTGCTCATCTGGCTCGCAGGTGGCTTGTTGGTAGGCGGGCTATGCGCAGTGATTCCCAGTGAAAAGACCCAGAGGCGAGTGCGCTTTGCCGTGAGCGTTTTCACAGGATTTGGAGTGAGTCTCGCCATGAATGGCATGTCATCCAATAATTCGGGTGTCGTGGTCGCGAACCTTTTAGGAACCGCATTGACTGTGGCTGCGTTTTACTTAGCGGTTGTCCTATCGCGCTGGCTGCCCAAGTTTTATGAGTGGCTTCGGGATACGGAGGTGAGCGCGCTCTTCCGTCGCTAACTCGATGGTAGTTCAAGATGGAAGTGCGTAACAGCTCTGCCGAGATTGCTGAGCGTTTGGGAGTTGGCGTGAACACGGTGTATATTTACTCCAGAGACGGCAACGCAGCAATCTTTGTGGGAGAGTGCGAGTACCTTCCCAGTGCGCTACCCCACCGAGAGGCTCCCAATGCAAAGCGTCCTGATGACAATATGAGCAAGGATATGGTTCACCGTCCGCGTTTGACCAGCGCGACGCTGAGCTGCTCGAAATCGACGGCGGGGCGCACCCACGCCTTTTTCACGGAGTATTGCCGGTCGAGCCAGACGCGCTCCACGACGCCTACAGGCAGGTTCTGGGGATACTTGCCGCCCAGCCCTGCGGTGACAACCCTGTCGCCGGGCTGGAGGGGGGCTTCGGGCGGGATGAAGTTGAGCAGGAGCAGGCTCTCGCCGCGCCCTTCGCACACGCCCGTGCTGGCTTTCTGCGCGTTTAGCACCTTCACGCTGACCGCCATGCGCGGCGCAACGAGCATACGCACAACCGCCGCGTTCGGGTCGGCATGTTCCACAACGCCAATCAGTCCTTCACCAGCCACCACAGGCGCACCCGCCAGCACCCCATCCCGCGCACCGCGATCGATAATCAGCGTCTGCTGCCCCGGTTGCGGATAACTCGCTATCACCCGACAACCGATCCATTCGTGGGGCAGGTGCGGGCGCAGGCTGAGCAGCTGGCGCAACGACTCGTTCTCGGTCTCCACGAGGCGCAAGCGTTCCAACTCCTGCTTCAGGTAGGCGTTCTCGATCGCTAACTGGTCGTGCTCGCGCAACACTGCGCGAGCGTGCGTCAGCGTCGTGAAAAACTGTTCTGTCGTCGCAGTCGCCGCGTACACGCCACGCTGCATGGAGAGGATTATCCCCCGAATCAAGGCGGTGATGGGGTTCACCTCGCCGTAATGCACACGCTGATTATGATAGACGCCCAGCGCTAGCCCCAGCGCCGCCAGAATCAGCCATGTCCAGCGACGGCGTTTCATGGGCGTCACCTCTTGCGCGGCGACTGCGCCGTCTGCAGCACCTTGCGCAGCATCGGGTTGCTGTCCAGTTCCTCCAGCACCTTGCCTGTGCCCAGCACTACCGCCGAGGTCGGGTCGCTGGCGACATAGACGGGCATCTGCGTTTCGTGCTGGAGCAGTTTATCCAGCCCGCGCAGCAACCCGCCGCCGCCGCACAGCACGATGCCATAGTTCATGATGTCCGCCGCGAGTTCGGGCGGCGTAATCTCCAGCGTCTGCTTCACGGCTTCCACAATCGCGTTCACTGGCTCCGAGATAGCCTGACGAATCTCTTCGGAGGTAATCCGCACGCTGCGGGGCAATCCGCTAATCAGGTCGCGCCCCTTGACCTCCAGCTCCAGCTCCTCTTCCAGCGGGAACGCCGAGCCGATTTCGATCTTCACCTGCTCGGCGGTACGCTCACCAATGAACAGGTTGTAGGTACGGCGCACATAGTTGGCGATGGCTTCATCGATTTCGTCGCCGGCGATGCGTATCGAGCGGCTGGCGACGATGCCCGCCAGCGAGATGACCGCCACTTCCGTCGTGCCGCCGCCGATGTCCACGACCATCGACCCCGTCGGCTCCACGACGGGCAGCCCGACGCCAATCGCCGCCGCCATCGGCTCTTCGATCACATAGGCTTCGCGTGCGCCCGCGCGCATCGCCGCCTGCAGCACGGCGCGCCGCTCCACCTCCGTCACCCCGCTGGGGATGCCCACCACCATGCGCGGCGGGATCCAGCGATGGCGCGAGACCTTGCTGGCGTAGTATTGCAGCATCTTCTCGGTCTGCTCGAAGTCGGCAATCACGCCGTCCTTGAGCGGGCGCACGGCGATAATATTGGCGGGCGTGCGCCCCAGCATCCGCTTCGCCTCCTCACCTACCGCCAGCACCTTGCGCGTGTCCTGGTCGATTGCGATCACCGACGGCTCGCGCAACATAATCCCCTTGCCGCGCACATGTACCAGGGTCGTCGCCGTGCCGAGATCAATTCCCAGATCGCGCCCAAACCTTCCGAACAGTTTTGAAACGAAAAACACGCCCCGTTCGCCTCCGGGGTTAAGTGTACCCGTTGGGGGCGCGATTAACTGCGCTCCGTTTCGGCGTGCGGTTCTTCCATCTGCACAACGGCGTAGCCCTCGGCTGGGGCAGGCTCAGGAGCAGTGACGACCGCCTCACGCGCCCCCATGCGTTTGGCGATAAGCAGCACCGTAAAGCTGAGCGCGATGTAGACCCCAACGAGAATCGCGCCGTTCATGCGCAGGGCAGCGTCAGGAACACTCCAGTAGAGCGCAGCGTCCGCAAGGAGCAAGCCCCCGAACAGCGTCCAGCCCCACATTATCAGGTTGCCCTGCAGCAAGCGTCCCAGCCCGAAGCAGAGTGGCACGCCAATCAGCCAGACCAGCGCGTAGGTCTGCAGGTGCTCACGCAGGTTCAGCCACGACTCCGCGCCAATTGCTGCAGCGGGCGCGAACAACAACGCGAGCAGCCCCAGTCGCCAGAGCGAGCGCACATAGCGTCGGTAAGTTCCCACCGCCGCGAGTGCCAGTGCGCCGATAATCAGCGTCGCCACTCCTGCGATGCTCAGCGACTGCAGCCAGGGCAGGGCGCTCTCCGCAGGCGGCAGGCGGTCGCTGTACCAGAACTCCAGCAGTCCCAGCGCAAGGCAAAGCAGCGTCGCCACGCGCCATCCCTCGCGCGCGGCGGCAGGATGCGCCAGAGGCGAGTCGGGCGGCGCTTCACGCCAGCGCGACGGCGCAAGCCACACACTCAGCGGAACCAGATGTCCCAGCCGCGTGCGCCAGTAGTTCGGCTCCAGCCCCATATACAGCAGCGCGACCAGTGCGCCGCCTACCAAGATTGCCGTCCCTGCGCCGACCAGCGCCAGCATCTGCTGCAGTCGGGGCGGGTCGGCAGGGTCGTAGCCGCTCCAGAGCAGTCGCTCGCCCTGACTGAGCGACAGCGCACTCAAGCAAACGACGCCTGCCAGCAGCGCGCGCCATGCCAGCGCCCTCGAGACCGACGCTGCGTTGCCCTCGCGCCACTCCCAAAACAGCAGATACCCCAGCGCCCCCAGCGCCAGCAGCGCAACCCAGCCGAGCGCGAACACGCCCCACGCCTGAAACCGCCGCCGCTCGAAAAACCATCGCTCAGGCAGCTCCCACCACTCCTGCACATCCTGCGCCAGCGCGCCCTGCACCTGCACAGTGAGCCGACGCTTCGCCTCGCCCACGCGCTGCGTTCGATGTTCATAAGTGAAGGCGTAATCGTACCGACTCGGACGCTCCGTGCGGTTGGTCTCGATCAGTCGCCATGCGGCGAGGTCATAGCCCTGAGTCTGCGTCAGGTAGCGTTCAGCGCGCTGGCGCGCCTTCGCCTCGCTAAGCATCAGGCGCGCTTTGCCCCGCTCCTCGGGCAGGTCGCCTACCGCCTCTTCGGGCAACACACGCGCGTGATCAAGTACCGCGCCAGCCACATCCACATACACGAACCACTGCGTGCGCTCCTGCGGACGGAAGAACCAGACCTGCCAGTAGTCGCCGCGGGGCAGCTCTTTGGCGATTTGCTCGTAGGCTTCCTTTTGCCCGATGGACTCGGCGTAGGCTTCTGCGTCAGGGTCGCCCTCGTCTTCTATCATGAACGCCAGTGTGCGGTAGCCTGCAATCGGCGCGCCGAGCCGTTGCAGGTAGTCGCGGGCAATCTGTATCGCCTCAGTGCGGTTGGTTTGTAGCGCTTGACGGCGTTCCCGCGACGCGGCATCCGCGTGGTAGGCGTTCCAGCCCCAGATTCCCAGCAAGGACGCCGCCAGCAACGCCCAGTGCCGCGCCGTGAGCGGACGATAGGGCGCAAAGCGCGGCTCGGCGGGCGCAGGGGGCGGCGGAATGTCCATCGCGGGCGTGTCCACCTCCTCCAGCGAGCGCAGTCGTCTCCGCCGTAGGACAGTCGCGAGCGCAGGCGTCAGAAACAGTAGCGCGCCGAGCGCCGTGAGGAGCGCGGAGACGCGCAGGTAGGGCGCGTCCATGTTCAGATAGGTCGTTGCGGTAAGCAGCGCATTATAGGTATAATGCGCCGCCATCGGGGCAAGCAAGCCGTAGCGCGCCGCCAGCCAGCAAAAGCCCAGCCCCACGGGCAGCAGCTCCAGCCCGCGCAGGTACGCTGGCTCCGTCGGGTAGCCCACATGCAAAAACGCCCACACCAGACTGCTCAGGAACGCTGCCAGCCAGAACCGTTTCAGGATGCGCCAGAGCAGCCACAGTGCAATCCCGCGAAACATCAGCTCCTCCTGCACAGCGGGCAACAGTCCAGCAAGCAGCGGCTCGACAAAAGGCAACGGCGTCGCCACACCGTTCGTGTATGGCACATTCAACGGCGTCCACGCGCCGAGTCGGAAGCTGAGCTGATACACCGCACACACATACGCCATGTGCAGCCCTGCAAAGCCGACGCCGACCAGCAAGGCACGCACGGCAGCCTCCGTCGTCCAGAAGCGCGCCATGGTCAGCTTCGCCAGCGGCATATCTCCCAGCGGGCGCTCGCGTCCCAGCCACTCCGCCGTGAGCGCAAAAATGAACCACAACAGCCCTGTGTGAAAGAGCGTTCCCAGCAACAGGGTTAGCAGTCGTCCGCCCAGAAAGGTCGGCTCGGGGCGCGCGGGGTCGTAGTCCAGCCACCACAGGGGCGCAAAGTTCAACGCTGCAAGCAACGACACCCCGACTAACACCAGCGCCAGTCGCAGGGCGAACCGCCAGCCCAGTGGCTGACGCCGTATCAGCATCCAGACCGCCACACCGATAGCCGCAATTTGTAAACCCATATACGCGACGCCGAACCCCGTGTTGAGCGCAGTGCGCTGGCTCTCTCGCTGACGCTGCTCGAACGCCCACTTTTCGGGCGTGTGAAGCCTGTTCAGGGAGTAGTAAAGCACGCGGTCGCCCGCGACATTGACGCGCAGGCGCACGGTCGCAGGCGTGGGCGAGTCGGCAGGGTATTTGCGCGTTCGATGCTCGTAGACAAAGGCGTAGTCGCGTCGGTTCGGGCGCTGCTGCTCGTAGGCGTTCACGAGCCGCCATTCGCGCAGGTTCACTCTTAGCGTCTTGTGCAAAAAGGCTTCGGCAATCGCACGCGCTTTTTCGGATGGCAACGACGCGCCCTGCGCCTCTTCGGGCAGAGTGTAGCCCGCCACGACGACATCGCCCGACGGCGCAACCTGCGCCCAGTAGATGGCGCGCTCCCCCTCGCGCGCCCAGCGACAGTGGAAGTACCAGACGCTAACCTCGTTGCGCATCACGGCGTTCGCCCGCTCCAGTCCCAGCGTCTTTTCCAGATACCGCTTGGCGTCGTCGTGCCAGTGGAACGCAACGGCACCGCGCCATCCTGTCAGGTCTAAGTCAGGCTGCAAGGCGCGCAGGCTCTGCAATGCTCGCTGCTGCGCCTCGCGCGGCGTGATGCGCAGGTCGATGCTCGCCTCTGGGAACACCCGTGGGTACGCCTGCCAGAAGTACCATGCGCCGACCAACCCTGCGAGGAGCCACCCCACAACCGCCGTGTGTCGCATAGCGACCTTAAAGTATGCGCAGCACTTGCTGAATCCTGCCTATCCGCGAAACAATCTTGTTGCCCCCAAGAAGCCGAACACCAGCAACCCCAGAATCGCCGCCATCACGACCCAGCCCAGCAGGCGCGCCCAGCGCGACGACGCCCGACGCTCCAGCGCAATCGCCTCGTCCCGCCGGCGCGTGTCCCTGCCGAACAGAAACACGAAGTAGTAGCGCGTCCACAAAAAAGGAATCACCCCCCGCACATCCAGCAGGTGCCGCCGATGATAGCTGTAAAGCGACTCCTTGAGCAACTGATACTGTTCAGGCGAGAGCGATTCGAGCAACGCGGGAGGCAGGGCGCGCAGCAGGTGCAGAATATACACATCGCGCGGCTGCTCGGCAGGTTCGTCGCCTTCGAACGCCTCCTGAATAATCCACAGCGGCGGCTTCTCGTTCGGCTCAGGCTGATGCGCAGGATACGCCATACGCTCAATTATCGGCAATTGTGTGTTCAGGTATAATCCCCGCCGTGCCGTTGCCGATTGAAACGGTGGAGCGCTGTCTGCAGTTGATGACGCGCTATCAGCTGCAGGAGCTGGAGATTGCGACGGAGGGTGTGCGCATCCATATCGAGATTGCGGAGACGCCCGCCCCGCCTGCCGTCGCTGCCGTGCAGCCGCCTGAACCGGCTCCCGCCGACACGTCGAACTGGATCCCCATCGAATCGCCGATGACAGGCATGTTCTATCGCGGTCCCTCGCCCAGCGAGCCGCCCTATGTAGAGGAAGGCGACCTTGTATACGAGGGGCAGACCATCGGCTTGGTGGAGGCGATGAAGGTTTTCAACGAGATACCCGCGCCGACGACGGGCATGGTACGGCGCATCGTGGCGCAGAACGCGACCCTGGTGCAACAGGGCGAAGTACTGATGCTGCTGGAGCCGCCTGAATGAGGAAGGTTGTACGCTTATCGATTCTCGGCGCGGGCACGGTTGGTGGGGGCGTGCTGACCCTGCTGCGCGAGAACGCCGACTTGCTGGAAGCGCAAACGGGCAAACGATTCGAAGTGCGCCATGTGCTGGTGCGCGACCTGAGCAAGCCTCGCGCCGTCGCCATTCCCCCCAAACTGCTGACCACTGACCCGCAACGCGCCCTCTGCGACCCCAAGGTCGATGTCGTGCTGGAGCTAATGGGCGGGCTGGAGCCGGCGCGTTCGCTCATTCGCGACGCTCTGCAAGCGGGCAAGCATGTGATTACCGCGAACAAGCTCGTGATGGCGGTTTCGGGCGACGAGCTGATTCGTCTGGCGCAGCAGCGGGGCGTGCGGTTGCTGTACGAGGCGAGCGTGGCGGGCAGTCTCCCGATACTGAACGCGCTGCAAGGCTCGCTTGCGGGCAACCGCATCAGTCGCGTGGTGGGCATCGTGAACAGCACGACGAACTTCGTCCTGCGCGAGATGGAGCGCGCCGTCGACGCAGGCGAACCCGCCGAGACCGCCTACGACGCCGCGCTGCGCAAGGCGCAGGAACTCGGCTACGCCGAAGCCGATCCCAGCAGCGATGTGGAGGGCTACGACGCACAATACAAAACTGCCATTCTGGCGCGGCTGGCGTTTCTGCAGTATGTGCCGCTGGAGAGCATCTATCGCGAGGGGATTACGCATCTCAGCGGGCGCGACTTGCTGTGGGCGAAACGACTGAACATGGGGCTGAAACTGCTGAGCATTTCCGAACGACTGCCCGACGGCAGGCTGTGCGCTCGCGTACATCCGACGCTGATTCCGCGCGATTGCCCACTCTATGTGGTGCGCGGGGCGTTTAGCGGCGTGTGGCTGCAGGGCAACGGCTTTCAGGAGATGTCGTTTCATGGCTTTGGAGCGGGGGCGCGCGGCACCGCCAGCGCGGTCGTTGGCGACCTGATTGAAATCGCCCGCCATCCCAGGTCGTTGCGCATCGAAGACCCCTCGCTGCGCCCTGGCGAGACCGCGCCGATGGAAACCCTCACGATGCGCTACTTTGTGCGTCTCGTCACGCCCGACGAGAACGCCCTGCGCGCCCTACGCGAGCCGTTGCAGTTGCTCGGCGCGGAGTTCCAACCTTCGGAAACGCTGGACAACGGCGTGGAACAGGTCGTCCTCATGCCCCCCCTGAACGAAGGCGAGTTTCGGGCGCGTCTAACGGCGTTGCGAGAACAGACAGGCGTTGCCATGCAGGTCATTCGCCTGCTCTGAACAGAAGTGGTATACTTCCTGCAGGGGGTAATGAATGCGAGCGGATGACTGGATGGCGTTGCAGTATATGCTGGATACAGGCGTCAATCCCGACGCGGTGTGTCCGTTTGAGCATTTCCTCTACTTTGACGACGAGCGTCTTGCGGGTTTTGCTGCGCTGGCGCTGCAAGACGCGGGTTATCAGACCGAGGCGGGTGCCTCCTCCCGAGGCGACTGGGTCGTGGTCGTGTACGCCTATCATCGTCCCGACGCGGCGGAGCTGGAGCGGCGCATCGAGTTTCTGGAGAGCGTGGCGGCGGCGTTCGGCGGAGAGTACGACGGCTGGGGCGTGCCCGTGAAGCGATAAGCCCACCTTCGGTATAATTGGCGTTCCATGATACGCCAGCAGTTAGCCGAGTGGGTCGGGCAGGCGGCGCGCGCCGCGCGGGAGGCAGGCGCGCTGGAGTTTGAGACGCTGCCGGAGTTCGATATCGAGACGCCGCGCAATCCGCAGTTTGGCGACTTCGCCGCGAACCTCGCGATGCTGCTCGCACGGCAGGCGCGGCGCAACCCGCGCGAGGTCGCCGAAGCGATTTGCCAACATCTGCCTGCGGAATCGAACGCCTGGGTGGAGCGCGTGGAAGTCGCGGGCGCAGGGTTCCTGAACTTCTACCTCAAACCGAACTGGGCAGGCGAGGTCGTGCGCCACATTCTGGAGCAGGGCGCACGCTACGGCAGCCTCACGCTGGGCGCGGGCAAGCGCGTACTGATCGAGTTCGTGAGCGCGAACCCCACGGGACCGCTCACGCTCGGACACGGGCGCAACGCCGCCGTCGGCGACACGCTCGCCCGACTCTACGAGGCCGCAGGCTACACCGTCGAACGCGAGTTCTACATCAACGACGGCGAGAACTCCACGCAGATTCGGAACTTTGCGCTCTCAGTACTGACCCGCTATCGGCAGCTGCTGGGCGAACCCGCCGAAATGCCCGAAGACGGCTATCACGGCGAGTATGTGAAGGAGATTGCGCAGAGTATTCGCGAGCAGCACGGCGACGACTTTGCGCAGGGCGACCCCGAAACCGTGCTGAAACGCTTCGAGCAAATCGCCAAACAGCAGATGCTGCAGGAACAGGCGCGCGACCTGGAAGATTTCGGGGTGCGGTTCGACCGCTGGCTCTCCGAGCAGAGCCTGTACGACGCGAGCAAGGTACAAAAGACCCTGAACGCCTTGCGCGAGCGCGGCTACGCCTACGAACACGAGGGCGCGCTGTGGCTGAAATCGATCGCTTTCGGCGACGAGAAAGACCGCGTGCTGGTACGCGCGAACGGGATGCCGACCTACTTAGCCGCCGATGTCGCCTACCACCGCGACAAGTACGAACGCGGCTACGACCTAATAATTGACCTCTGGGGCGCCGACCATCACGGCTATGTGGCGCGGATGAAGGCGGCGATGGCAGCGCTCGGCTATGACCCGAACCGCCTGCACATCCTGATTTATCAGCTGGTGAACCTGTTTCGCGGGGCGGAGCCAGTGCGCATGTCCAAACGCGCAGGCGAGTTCATCACACTGCGCGAGGTAATGGACGAAATCGGCGTGGACGCGCTGCGCTTTTTCTACCTGCTGCGCTCGCACGACAGTACGCTGGACATCGATATCGAACTCGCAAAGGAGCAGTCGGAGAAGAACCCCGTGTTCTATGTGCAGTATGCGCACGCGCGGATCTGCAGCATCGAGCGCACGGCGGCGGAGCGCGGCGTGGCGATGCCTGACCCTGCTGCGACCGACCTGAGCGTGCTGACCCACGAGGCGGAAATCGCGCTGGTGAAAAAGCTCGCCGACCTGCCCGACGAGATTGCGCTGGCGGTGCAACACGATGCGCCGCATCGCCTCACTGCCTATGCGCTGGATGTGGCGCGGGCGTTTCACGGCTTTTATACCGAGTGTCGCGTGCTGGGCGCGGAGCCTGCGTTGCAAGCGGCGCGCCTGCTGCTCACTCAGGCGACGCGCCTCACCCTCGCCCGCGCGTTGAGTTTGCTGGGCGTCAGCGCGCCCCAACGGATGGAGCGGGAAGAGACAGTCTGAAGGGCTTATAAGTCCCTCAAAGATTAAAGTATCCCTTTTTGCCTTGATGCCTGCCGAAGTCGCTGCCCCCACCTCGCTCCTCCCCGCAAGCGGGGAGGATACGCTCCTCAGACACGGAGACCGCGTAGGGCGTTTGCATCCCACAGATCCACGAAATCGCGATCCGAGTCGGCGCGTGCCGTGCCCCGAGCATGAGAGCCGTACAGGTATACCTGCGCAGCGAAATTCAAGCTCTCCAACGCTTCCTCGAGGCGCGGTACCCATTGAGCGACGGCGACCTTCATCAGAAAGATGATACCTCAAACCCTTCTTAGCCCCTGCTCCAGATCCTCCATCAAATCTTCCACATGCTCGATCCCAATGGAGAGGCGCACGAGGTTGTCGGTAATCCCGCGTTCGGCGCGCTCTTCAGGGGTCAGGCCCTCGTGCGACATCGTGGCGGGGTAGCCCACCAGCGACTCGACGCCCCCAAGACTGCTGGCGAGGTTGAACAGGCGCAGGCTCCGACAGAAGCGATCCACGCCCGCGCGGTCTGTCTTGAGGTACACGGCAATCATGCCGCCGAAGCCACGCATCTGTTGTTTCGCCAGCGTATGCTGCGGGTGGTCAGGCAGACCTGGGTACAACACCCGCTCCACCTTCGGATGCTCCGCGAGGTACTGTGCAATTGCCATCGCGTTCTCGCAGTGGGCGCGCATGCGCACAGCGAGCGTTTTCATCCCGCGCAGCAGCAGCCAGCTCTCAAACGGCGACAGCACTGCCCCGCCAATCGCCTGTTGATCCCAGAGCGGCTCGTACAAATCGTCGCGATTGAACACCAGCGCGCCCCCTAAGATGTCGCTGTGCCCGCCCAGATACTTCGTGACGCTATGCACTACAATATCCACGCCCATGTCGAGGGGGTTCTGCAGGTAGGGCGTAGCGAAGGTGTTGTCTATCACGGTAAGCAGCCCGCGCCGCCGCCCGAGTTCAGCAAGGACGCGAACATCCAGCACATAGGTCAGCGGGTTGGTGGGCGTCTCGAGCCAGAGCATGCGCGTATTGGGCTGAATTGCGCCCTCGACAGCGTTCAGGTCGCGCAAGTCGGCGTAGCTGACGCTAATCCCGCGCTGCGGGGCGAGGTGTTTCCACATCGAAATCGTGCCGCCGTACACATCGCGCGTGCAGACCACATGGTCGCCCAGGCGCAACAGCCCCAGCAACGCGACTTCCGCCGCCATGCCCGACGCAAACAGCAAGCCATACTTCCCGTTTTCCAGCGATGCGAGGCACTGCTCCGCCGCCGCGCGTGTGGGGTTCGATACGCGCGAGTAGGCGTAGCCGTCTCGCTGGTCAATTGACTGGCGCTGGAAGTTCGTCGTGGCGTAAATCGGCGTGATAATCGCCCCGTTGGTGGGGTCTGGCTCTTGTCCGGCTCGGATGGCGCGCGTTTCGAAATGCATACTTCCCCTCGCTCCTGCGGGGGGAAGTATACCATGCTCACGACATCCCCCTTTCCCAGAATGTGGGAGAGGGTTCAGGGGTGAGGGCTAACAGCCGTTGCCAAAGTTGAACAGCACCACCAACAGATCCGCGTCGTCCACCACGCCATCGCCGGTGGCGTCCTCAGGCAGGTTGTTGCCCGTGTTGCCGAAGGCGAACAGCACTGCCAGCAGGTCAGCGTCGTCCACGCAGCCGTCGAGGTTAATATCGCCGCAGGACAGCGTAATCGTCTGCCCGCGCGATGGGGTCTGCAGCGTCACCACCGCAGGCACGAACGGGCGACCACGCAGTGTGAAGCGAAACTTGTAGGTTCCTTCATGCGAGTAGCCCACGGGCAGCAGGTTAGGGATGCCAATCAGCCCTGTGTAGTCCTCCGTCCCGTCCACATTGTTGTAGGTCGGGTCTTTCACAGGCAGGCGGCGCTCCAGCGTAACCAGCAGGTTGTCGTTCTGGTCGAAGATTTCGATATCCACAATCCAGCCTTCCACGTCGGCGTAGCCGTTGCTGTCGGTGCGCCAGCATTCGGGCAGAACGCGCCCCACAAACAGCGCCTCGCTGAAGGCTTTGGGCACGCCGACGCCCACCGCCACATTATCGAAGTAGATGTTGCGCACATTGTTCGGGCGCGTATCCGAGAACTGGCGGAAGGTAGGGGTGGTCATGGTGCGGTTCGGGTTCGGCGCGGTGCGCGTGATGCCGTCGATAACATAGGTGAACCGACGCGGATTTTCGGGCGTACCATCCCCTGTGAGCCAGATAGCGGCATGATGCCAGCCGCGCGAGCGCGCTGCTTGTCGGAAGTCCGCCCAGCCGCGCGGGTTCATATCCGCCGTAAAAGTGGGCGCGCCGCCAATCGCATCAGCGCGGATATTGTAGCGACGGTTGCTCAGTGAGCGGTTGCCCGGTGGCACGCCGCTGTCCGCATCGTAAGGACCAATCGACGGAATCGACTGCAGCGTTGTGGCGGGGATGCCCGCGTCCAGGTTCGCATACGCGCGGAACTCAGCCATCGCACGCGACGGCCTGCCGTAGCTATCCTCGTCGAAGAACCAGAACTCGAAGTAGCCCCCGTCGCCGATACGCTGGTCGAGGTTCACATAGTTCGTGCGTGCGGCGTTGGCAAACGACCAGAGCATCTGCACACCGCTGCGCGCCGCGGGAATGGGATCAGGCTGAGGCAGGAACGGGTCCTGCGCTAGACACGCTAGCGGAATGAAAAACGGATCGGGGTGCGGGTAGGGAATCGCCGTGTTCACCAGCTGCATATTGGGCCACGCAGGGATACCGTGCCACACATTGAACACGCGGTATAGCGGACTGTTGCCGTCGCACAGGTCGTTATACAGGTCAAAGGGGTTCGTGTTATTCGGGTCGTTATTGGGGAGCTGTCCCGTGTATGCCTCAAAGTCGTCGGAGAAAATCACTTGCGCATGCAGGACGGCGACCGCCGCCAGCGCAAACGCGAGAACGCTACTTAGGACGCGTCGCATAGCCTACCTCCTTCGCAGGCGTTTTTACCTGCATTTTTAGTATACATCGAATTTGGGCGTCTGGGCGGGGAAGTTAAAGAAACTTAATCGGGTCTCGATGGGAGAGAACCCAGCACTCCCAAAACCCCAGCAAAGTAGTGTATAATAGAAATGCGGGGTGAAAGACCCTGCGAAAGGAGGCAACGATGATGAGACGCTATATGCTTGCATTGAGCGCGCTCCTGAGCGTGAGCAGCGCGCTGGCGCAGTGCCTGATTACCGACTTCGAGGGCTTCACTCTCGGACTCAACGGCGCAGTCTTGTTCCGCCAACCCAGCTTTTCGGGTTCGACCAGTACCTTTCTCAACGCGCCTGGAAGTTGTGATATACCGAACGGACTTTATAACTGTTCCGTGATTTCTGACGAACAGGCGTTTAGCGGAACCCAATCGCTGAAAGTGGCGTGGCTATTCCGCTTGAACCCGGACACCAATCAACCCTACCCCAACGCCTGGCTCCGCCTGACCACTTTCAACATCCCGAACATCCCCAACCCCGCGATCAGCTTTGACCACAAAGTGCGCGTGCGCTTGTATGTGCCTTCCGACACGCCCGACTTTTACCTAACGCTGGGCGTGCGCGAGACGGGCACTAACGCAAGTTGCGGCGGCAACGGCGGCACTACTGGGGGAATCGAATGGATTGGCGCGACGAGCTCGCAAGGTAATAACGCGCCTGTTGGCAAGCTCATCAACCAGAAAGAACAGTGGCTAACGGTGACTTTCAACATTCGCTGTGAACCCGTCCGAGCGTTTGCAGGTTCTACAGCGAACGGCACGCTCGATGGCAGCACAGGCGCGCTGGAACAACTCGCGTTCACTCCCGTTGACCCTGCCAACTTGGGTCCCTATATCGTCTATATCGATGATGTGGAGACGATTGCGGTACAGCCCGGCGATGTGGACGACAACGGTTGCGTGGACGACGCCGACCTGCTGCAGGTGCTGTTCGCGTTCGGTTCGGAGGGTTCCAACCCTGCCGATGTGAACTGCGACGGAGTCGTAGATGATGCTGACCTGCTGATTGTGCTGTTCAACTTCGGCACTGGGTGCTGAAGAGGGTACACTGGGTGCGAAGGCAGGAATCGCATCGCACCCAGTGTGTCGCGTTGGTGCGCCCCCTAAGCCTCCCAACGGTGTTTATAGTGGGTATAATCATAGGCGACCATACTCCGAAAGGTTCACCCTGCGCCCCCGTAGCTCAATGGACAGAGCAGCGGCCTTCTAAGCCGTTGGTTGTGGGTTCGAGTCCCGCCGGGGGCGCCAAGTCTTACACTGCAGGCATCCACACGCGCATTGGGCACGGACGGCGATGGTCCCACGCATAGTACGGGATTGCGCGGAACGGTTTGAGCGGTCGCTCACGCAGGGGGCGGTAGAGCATGTTGCCCCACGCCGTATCGTCTTCCAGCAACTCTGCCATGCCCTCAACCACCACGACGCCGTTCAAGAGTTCAGGCTCCCATAGGCTATGGAGTGGATGGTCGCGTCGAATCGCCAGATGCGTGAGCGGCGCGGGCTGGTCTTGCTCTTCAAGGCAGTAGACGATGGGGCCGCGCTGAATCGCGACTTGCCAGCGATCCGCTTCCACGCGCGGGTGCGCCTCCATCAGCACGGGGGTCATCGGCAGGCGCAGATCGACAGCGTCGCCCGCTTTCCACTCGCGCTCAATAACAGCGTAGCCGTCCTCGCGCCGAACAGCGACAGGCTCTCCGTTCAAGCGCAGTTCAGGCGCGTCGCACCACGCAGGGAGCCGCAGCATGAGCTTGAACCGCCCCGCGGCGCTCTCGACGACGCGCAGGGCGACCGATTCTTGCCACGGATAGCCCGTGCGCACTTCCAGCCTTAGAGGTTTGCCGTTCAGCGTTGCCCGCACGCGCCCGCCGATGTAGAGATTCACATAAAACGCTTGGTCGCCTTGCGCGTAGATGTAATCGCCCAGCGAGGCGAGCAAGCGAGCAATGTTCGGCGGACAGCAGGCACAGCCATACCACGCCTTGCGATGGTGCGTCCCGTCGCTCTCCAACGGGTTCACATAGAAAAAGCGTTTGCCATCCAGCGAGATCCCTGCCAGTGCGCCGTTATACAGGGCGCGTTCCAGCGCGTCATAAAAGCGCGCCTCACCCAGCAGCAGTCCCAGCCGATGCGCCCACAAAATCAACGCCACCGACGCGCAGGTCTCCTGATACGCCGTGCGGTTCGGCAGTTCATAGTCGGCGGTGAACCCCTCGTGTTTGGGTTCGTTGCCGATGCCGCCCGTGATGTAGCTGCGCCTGTTAATCGTGTTGTCCCACACGCGCAGCAGCATCTGAATCAGACGCTCGCGCAGCGTGGCGTCGTCCGTATACGCCGCGAGGTCGGTCGCCCCAGCGAACAGGTACGCCGCGCGCACCGCGTGCCCCACTATCTCCCGATGCTCCAACAGGGGCAGGTTGTCTTGCCAGATGGAGCCGTCGTACTGCTCCAGCGGGATGTTGTGTTCCTGAGCAAAGATTTTTTTGCCCCGATTCAACAAGAAGAATTCGGCGAGTTTGGCATAGCGCGCCTCCCCTGTCGCGTGATACAGCCGAAACAGCGCAAGTTCAATCTCTGGATGACCGCAATACCCCAATCGCTTGCCCTCGCCAAATACCGAATCGATGTAATCGGCGAAGCGTCGGGCGATGTTCAGCAAGCGTTCGCTGCCTGTCGCGTGATAGTGCGCGACTGCAGCCTCAATCAAGTGTCCTGCGCAATAGAGTTCGTGCCAGTCGCGGAGGTTGCTCCAGCGTTTATCGGGGGCAACCACCTGAAAATAGCTGTTCAGGTAGCCATCGGGCTGCTGCGCCCGCTCCAGAATATCGATGACCTCGTCCACCTTGGCGCGAATGGGGTCGTCGGGGTGCTGTTTTAGCACATAGGCGGCGGCTTCGAGGGCTTTGTAGAGGTCAGAGTCCATATACACAGGTCCCTGATACCCTTCGCATTTGCCATCGGCAGCGAGGCGCAGGTTCGGGATGTTGCCCGCCCGTTCCAACTCCTCAAATAAATGGGGGAGCGTCGCGGCGCGGTTCACCTGCTGCCGCTTCGCCCAGAAAGCGTCGTCGATTTCAACCTGTGCGAATGAGATGGAGCGTAGCCGTTTCATCGGCGATAGGATACCCGCTCTTAACCACCTCTTAAAAATAGACAAGGTATACTCCAAATCGGCTCGACGCACGAGCCGAAAGGAGGCTACTATGGTAAGAACTACGATTGCTTTGGGCTTAGCGAGTGTGCTTGTAGCGACGACCTGCGCCCAAGTGGTGCTGGGCGATAACAAGGGTAAAGTGCGTAAGACGAATGCGCTGGCGGATGTTAGTACCGCCGAGCAACCCCTGCAGTGGAGCCGCCGCGACTTCCAGGATAGCACGAACCTTGAAGTCTTTGGCTTCTACCCTGCGTACACAATCCAAGTAGACGCAGCATTATTCGACGCCGACGGGAATAATGTAGGCGTTGGCGGCGATGCGACACCTGTGCCCATCACTACAGTGGACTCGCTGGTGAACAACTTGGGCTGGCCCAGCTCTTTCACTGTGCCTCGCTTCCTGTTCCGTCAGGGCGGCGCGTACACCAACGAGAACGGTTTTCGGGGCGATCGCCGACTGTACGGACCCGTGTGGATTAAGTACGAGTTGGACGACAGCAACCCGAACGGCTGGAATGTGGTCAAGGTGCAGGTGTTCGCGTGGGATGTGCGCGACCTGCTGCACAAATCCAGCTCTACCAAGACTCGCCCCTTCTCTGATACGGGCGCGCCCTACCGCATCGATGTCTATGTGGCGCAGAACGACCCGAACCCTGCCAGCGACCCCGCTTCCGATTCCAACTGGACATTCGTCGGCACGCTGAGCAAGGCGGACGGCACGCTGCCCAATGTGTGCCAGTGGGATCCCAGCACGGGCAACACCTTCGGCGAGTGCCCCCAAGCGACCATCGACTACCTCAACGGCAACAACCCGCGGAACCTGAAGTTCTACGAAGACCCGACGAACGAGATTTGGTACTCCACCCTGCGCGTGCGCGGTCAGAGCGGCATCAAATATGTCGCGCTGGTAATCCCGCAGGGCAATCAGTATAACAACGACCCCGACCTCGTTGCTTCTGACCGTGTGGCGAACTCCCTGCGCTACACCAACTTCACCGATGTGCGCGTGATTGCAGGCGTGGAGGGCGATGTGGACGGCAACGGGTGCGTGGATGACGCCGACCTGTTGCAGGTGCTGTTCAACTTCGGCGCGACGGGCGCGAACGACGCCGATGTGAACGGCGACAACATCGTCGACGACGCGGATCTGTTGATTGTGCTGTTCAACTTCGGTACAGGCTGCTAAACGAAGCACTGTCTGCCCTCTCTGCGGTTCCCCCTACGCAGTAGGGGGAACCCCATCCCTGTGGCTTGGACAGTCTTGTCCAAGCGTTCCCCGTCGGCGGGGACGCCGACGGTACGAGGTGGGGTATGCGTTTCGTAGCGTCAGCGTCTCGCTGACGAAAAATGCCGACGGTACGGATTTGAGTTTTGTTAGCGGGGGCGTTGCGACGCCAGGAATGGCGTCGCACCAGAGTTGGTCGTCGGCGGGGACGCCGACGCTACGCTTGGATGCGTCAACGCAACCAGAAGATTCCGCAGCGCACGCACTGCCTTCCAATCTGTAAAGTGTCATCAACCCGCGCGGGCTATCGGCTCGAAGTGGCAGCTGAAGTGGCGTAGGAACGGCGTCTGCCAAGTGATTCGGTACCCTTTTAGCTGCTCGCGGCGGCGGTGCGCTTTTAGTATCACCTCCACCACATAGTCCACATGGCTTTGCGTGTAGACGCGGCGGGGGATGGCAAGGCGCACCAGTTCGCGCGGGGCGGGCGTCTCCGCGCCTGTGTCGGAGTCGCGCGCGGCGAACATCACCGAGCCGATTTCGCAGCTGCGCACGCCCCCCAAACGATACAACTCCACCGCCAGCGACTGCCCTGGAAACTGCAGCGGCGGGATGTGGGGGAGCATGCGCCCAGCGTCGATATAGATTGCGTGTCCGCCTGGCGGCTGCACAATCGGCACGCCCTCGCGGGCGATATGCTCGCCCAAGTAGCGCGTGGAGGCGAGGCGATACTCCAAGTAATGCTCATCCAACACCTCGCGCAGTCCAATCGCAATCGCCTCCAAATCGCGCCCTGCCAAGCCGCCGTAGGTGGGGAAACCCTCCGTGAGGATGAGCAGCTCCTTCTCCTGCTGGGCGAGCTGGTCGTCGTTGGTGCATAAGAAGCCCCCGATGTTCGCTAAGCCATCCTTTTTGGCGGACATCGTGCAGCCGTCGGCGTAGGAGAAGATTTCACGGGCAATCTCCAGTGGAGTTTTGTGAGCGTAGCCCGGCTCGCGCAGCTTGATGAAGTAGGCGTTCTCGGCGAAGCGGCAGGCGTCGATGTAGAAGGGGATGTTATGTTGCCGACAGAGCGCGCTGACCGCGCGGATGTTCGCCATCGAGGCGGGCTGACCGCCGCCTGAGTTGTTGGTGAGCGTCATCATCACCAGAGGTATGTTCGCCGCGCCCACCTCCGCAATCAGCCGCTCCAGCCCCTCCACATCCATGTTGCCCTTGAACGGGTGCGGAGCGGCGGTGTCGGCAAGCTCCGCGCACGGCAAGTCGACCGCGCGTCCGCCGCGATACTCGATATTGGCGCGGGTGGTGTCAAAGTGCGTATTGTTCGGGATAACGCTGCCAGGCTTGCACAGCAGGGCGAACAAGATGCGCTCCGCCGCGCGACCCTGATGCACGGGAATCACATGCTTGAAGCCGAAGATGTCGCGCACGGTCTCCTCAAACAGATAGAAGCTGCGGCTCCCTGCATACGACTCGTCGCCGCGCATCACGCCTGCCCACTGCGCGCTGCTCATCGCCGATGTGCCCGAATCGGTGAGCAAGTCGATCATCACATCCTCGGCGGGGATAAGAAAGAGGTTATAGTGTGCGCGTTCCAAGATTGCCTCGCGCTCGGCGAGCGTCGTGAGGCGTATCGGCTCCACTGCCTTGATTCTGAACGGCTCGATGATGGTGCGAAACATCCCTCATGTGCAGTGTACCCCAAACGCCATGCGGATTTTACTTGCTTGGGGCGTCGGCGCGTGTGGAAAGTACCTGCGGGGAGGATGCGACCTATGAATCGAGTGTGGGGATTGTTGTGCGCAACCTTGAGCATATGGGGAGTTAGTATCGCTGATGTGCCCGATAACGCAGTTCGCACGCCGAACGGCATGCTGTTGGCAGGCACGACCTTTCAGTTGCAAGCGACGGCGAGCATCGGCAATCGGCTTGCTGCGATTTCTGACGGGGCGCAAGTGCGCGTGGGACAGGTAGTGCGCTGGAAGTGGCAGGTGGAGTCGCCCGTGGGTCAGTCGGTGGTATCGGGCGTCAACTCTGAAGCAATTTTTCGCGTGCGCATCACCAACGACGGCAACGGCTGGGATAGGCTGCGTTTGAACCTCGCGTCGGTGGAAACTGTGGAGCCGCCCACTTGGACAGTGGAGCTACGCGAGAGCGCGACAGGCGTCTGGCAGAGCAGCAGCGCGCTGCCCAACGGACTGGGCAGCCCCATCGATCCAGGCGGCGACATCTTCTACCTGATGCGCATGCGTCCGCCAGGGAGCTCCACCCCAACCGATGGCGCGTGGGCGCAGATGCGAGCAACCACCAGCGACAACAGTTTCGAGGCGGTTCTGGGCGAGTTTGTGGCGGGCGCGGTGCGCGGCGCAAATGTTGCGGCGCGTGCATCGTGCTGGAGCCAACATACGCAGTTCGTCGCGCCGATACTCTACGATGGGCGACTCCTCTGGATGGGAACCGACCCGAACACGAACAACACCGTCGTTTTCTACACACGCGACGCACTCCGCGCGACCACAGGCGGCGGATTAGGAAACGAGCGACTGACGGGGCGCACGCTACGCAACTTCCGCCCGACCGGCTTCAGCGTCGCGCTGGGGAACAGCTGGTTCGTGGGGAGTGGGAACCAACTCGTGCGTTTGGCTATTACCGAAGCGCAGAACGCCACGGCAACAACGCCTGTGGTGTTTCCTGTGGAGTTTCCGTCGGGCGTTGCGCCGCGCTTAGATGTTGAGCCTGTGGTGTTCAATCGGCGTCTGTATGTGGCAGGCAGCGACGGACGGCTCCATGCGTTCCGTGAAGACGGACAATGGCTGGGCTATAGCGCCGCGATACCCGCCCGCTATGGCGCCATCAGCACGAACATCGCGCACATAGGACGCATGTTCTATGTGGGGACTCAGAACGGCTGGCTGGTGCAGATCGACGCGCTGACGGGTAGCTTGCGCACAGCGCGACGGCTCTCTCCCGTGCAGCCCGTTCATAGCCTCGCGCCGACCGCACTGGGACGCGCCCTCGTCGTGCGCGTGGGCAACCGTACCGTGCTGGGCGTCAACCCTAACCAGTTGAGCGTGCTGTGGCAGCGCACAGTGAACGAGGATATCGTCTCGCCTGTGAGCGCATCGCCCCATCAGGAGGTCGCCGCGTTCCTGACACAATCAGGTGTGCTACACGCGATACATACGCGCATGGGCGTCAGTCTGGGGCACTATCCGCAAAGCATCTTTGGCGATCAGGCGATACGCCGCGCGACAATCGGCTTCGCTCGCCGTGAAGACCGCAAGACAACCTATGTCTATGTGTTGGCTCAGCGCGACACAGGCGACGAGAACCAGCACCAAGCGCTGTTCCGCGCCGTGACGCTGGAGAACCCCTACAACCGCCTGGAGTTCGGCGAGCAGACGCTCCATATCGGCTCGGAGTATCTGCCCGTGGTGGGGTTCACGGGCAGCACCGTTAGAGATTACTGCCTGATTGCCTCGCGTCGCGCTGACGCGAACGGGGGCACTGTCGCTGCGATTCCGCTGCGATAGGTAGAATTTGGCGGACAGCAATCTGCGTGCAGGGGGAACCGTGAAGCATTCTCGGTTCCCCCTTGCTTGCAGGGGGAACCTGAAGGATGGGGGCAGTGTGGCTTGGACATTCCTGTCCAAGCAATCCCAGGCGCGACGACATTCCTGTCGTCGCAAAGTTCACCCACTGACGCCACAAAAGGCAACGCATCTGCGCCTTGCGCACGGACAGGAATGTCCGTGCTACAGTGGCTTGGACATTCTTGTCCAAGCACACACGCTTTGCACGGACAGGAATGTCCGTGCTACAGTGGCTTGGACATTCTTGTCCAAGCGTTGTTTGTTGGCGGGGACGCCGACGCTACGCTTTGCACGGACAGGAATGTCCGTGCTACAGTGGCTTGGACAGTCGTATCCAAGCGTAGTCTGTCGGCGAGACGCCGACGCTACGGTTTGCACGGACAGGAGTGTCCGTGCTCCAGTGGTTGGGACACTCTTGTCCAAGCGCAGTTCGTCGGCGTGGACGCGAGGGTACGCAGGTAGCCCGCACAGGTATACTCGAAAGCGACTCGCTGACCCTAATATCGTGGCTGTTGTTGTAATTCACGGAATTGGCGTTCGTGAGGAGGACTTTACGTGGCTGACGCGACGCTGTGAGCCAATCCTGCGCCGCTACCTGCTGCAGCCGCTGGGGCTTGGCGATATCGAGACGCGCTGGGTCTACTGGGGCAAGCACGGCGCGTCGTTCGCGTGGGATCTGGGCAGCCTGCCGAGCAGGCGCAATCTGGAACCTCTGGGCGAGACGATGCTCACCGATGCGCAAGCCGTTCTCTACACCGCGTTAGTCGAACTCGCAGGTGAGAGGAATGATACGCCCCAGAAGAACCTGCTCTTGCGCGCCGCGCAGCGCGACCTACCCGCCTTAGCGAACCTGCTCGTGATGTTCGCAATCGCCAACGAGGATACCCACCCAGAAACTCTGATAGCGTTGTACGAAGCGGCGTGTTCGCCCGACACGCAGC
>CALKLF010000013.1 GCA_937992175.1 uncultured Fimbriimonadales bacterium
GTGTCGCTCCCACGCTGTGGGAGAGGGGGCTGGGGGGTGAGGGCGTCGCTCCCACGCTGTGGGAGAGGGGGCTGGGGGGTGAGGGCGTCTCCAACTTCCTCGCCACAAACAGCACTTCACTGAGGTCGGTGTTCTCGCTGAAGTTCCAGCGGTCGGGGTCGTGGCTGACGATGAGATATTCCATCTGATAGGCGCGTGCGAGCAGGTCACGCGAGGGTTGCCATGCCACGCCCGATAGCAGCGCTTTGGGCAGCACGAACGCCAGTCGCCCGCCCGCTTTGAGGTGTCGGTCGGCGACGGCGATGAACACGGCGCCCAGCCCCGCGGTGATGTGCGCCTCGGCGCCGTGGGCTTTCAGCAGCTCCTGCAGGGCTTTTTGCAGGCGCGTGCGCTCCTGCCCCCGAATGGAGCCAAACAGCAGGTTATCGCCGCAGGTGCGCGTGAAGGGCGGGTTCATACAGACTAAATCCAGCGGGGGCAGGCGCAGGGCTTCGGATTGGCGTTGGACGTCGGTGGCGCGTTGGGCGGTCTGCCCCAGTTCAGGGTAGAGCGAGAGTTGGGGCGCGGCGGGGGCGTCGCCGAGCAAATCCAGACTGCCCAGTCGCGCCGCGCCGTCGACTATGCCCAGCGGCATCGTGTAGAGGCGCATGCCCTTGACCATCACTTCGGGGATGGGCATCGCGAGCGTGGCGGCGGTGAGGTGCACGGCGGATTGCAGCACATCCAGCCCCCACACGCCCTCCTCCAGCAGTTGGGCGAGCAGGCGTTTGCGCGCGTCGGGGTCGGGCGGGTCGGCGCGGAGGAAGTTGTCCACAATCGCCTGCACAGCCGCCATCAGCAGCGTGCCTGTGCCGCAGGCAAGGTCGGCGAGGCGGAATCGCCCTACGGCGTCGGGGTCGCCCCAGTGGAGCGCCCAGCGTTCGGGGGCAAGCGCCAGGCGCAGCAGCAGCGTCGCGCTGGCGACGGAGGTGTAGTAAGTGCCCAGCGGCTTGGCGATGTCGCCCAGCAGCAGGTGATACACGCGCCCTGCCAAATCATGGCGCAGCAGCGTGCGCTGGCGAATCAGCTCGCGCACGATGGGCAGGCACAGGCGCAACGCCTCGTCCAGCAGGGAGTGGGGCGGGATATTGAGCAAAATGCGCCGCGCGAGGTCGAACACGGCGTGGTAGTTGATGGTCTCCAGAATGCGCTGCCACTCGTCAACCAGCGCGTCGTGGGGTGAGACTCCTCGCTCCGCTCGGAATGACAACGGGGCTTGGGATGGCGGCGGGGGCGCGGCGGTCGATTCTGTGTCATTCCGAGCCGCAGGCGAGGAATCTGCAGTTTCCCCACGCGAGATCCCTCGCTCCGCTCGGAATAACATGCTGAGTATGGGTACGCGGGGGTCAGTGCGGGCGAGTTCCTCGTGGAACAGCAAGGCGTTCATCAGCACGAGGGCGGCGATTTGGCGCACGGCGGTGGTCTGCTCGTTTTGGGCGCGGTCAATCGCGCTGGAGCTGATGCCGAGCGGTTCGGCAAGGCGCGCCTCGTGAACCTGCATCGCGTAGAACACCCGCGCCAGAATCTCGATGCCCTGTTTGAGCTGCTCGACGGCGCGTTGCACTTCGTCTTCGGCGACGAGGAGTTCGTAGGCGTGGCGCAGGGCGTCGGCGAGGGCTTGCAGGTTGCCCGTGCGCCAGTCGGTTTGTTCGGGCAGCGGCGGGCGCAGCAGGGTGAAGCGCAGGGGCACCCCGCGCAGGGCGTCGGCGAGGGCTTGCGGGCTAAGCGTGCGCAAGTAGGCAGGGTACACAAGGGCAAGCGCGAGGTGGCACAGCCCCTGCTCGATGCGCTCGGAGGCTTTCTGGTAGGCTTTCGTTTCGGCGTCGCGCTGGTCGTCCACTTCGGCTTCCAGCATCATCGGCAGCCCGCCCAGCGCCAGCAGCACATCGGGCAGTTTGCCGCTTCTTATGCGCTGTTCGGGGAACGCAATTAGCCCCTCCTGCTCCAGCAGCTGGGCTAACGCGGTGTTCAGCACCTCCTGACGCGCCTGCATCGGGGGATATTATGGCATAGGGAAACTTTCAAGGTGGATTCAGGGACTTCAAAACCCATCCACCGACGGGTCCTGCAGGTGATCGGTATAGTTCAGCAGGCTCACATAGAGGCGTTCGGGCGTGCGTTCCACGATGGAGATTCCCGCGTTGTCCAGCCTGATGCGCCGATAGGTCTGGATGTCGCCCGCGAGCGCCTCACAGAGCAGGATGCGCAGGCTGCCGCCGTGCCCCACAATCACGATTTCGCCCTGCGCGTGCGCCGCGATCAGACGGCGTCCGAAGGTGTTCACGCGCTCCCAGAACGCGGGCATCGGCTCGGCTTCGGGCGGCGTGCCCATCATCGGGTCGTAAAGATAGGTGAAATGGTGTTCAGGGAAGCGTTGCTGCACTTCCTCTGAGGTCAGCCCTTCCCACAATCCCCAGTGGCGTTCGCGCAGGGCGGGTTCGGCGTGCAGGGGCGCGTTCAGGGCGCGGGCAATCGCCTCGGCAGTATGGTGAGCGCGTCGCAGGTCGCTGCTATAGACGGCGATAGGATTTCGGACACGCTCTGCCAGCCAACGCGCCGCCTGCTGCGCCTGACGATGACCGACTTCATCTAAAGGGGTGTCCGAGTGCCCTTGAATACGACCTGTCTGATTCCACGGCGTCTGCCCATGCCGAACAAGGTAGAGTATCAACATTGGCTTAGAGTGTACCCAGCGACTCCGTCCATCTCTACGGGCGCGCAAAATTGCAGGAATTCGGCGTCAGGCGTCGTAGATTGACTCCGCTTCACTCTAGATGAGGTATAATACGACGACGGTCCATTCGCCGCTCGTGCATCAAAAGGAGCCATTATTGGTGGTTATTCTATTAGGAGGTAGGCACGAGAGCCATGGGCGACCTGAAACAACTGATAGAGCAAGCGTTCGCGCTCAAAAACGAAGGGCGCTATGAGGAAGCAGAGCAGTTGCTGAAACTGGCGCTGCAGCGGAACCCGAACTCGGCAGAGGCACATCACCTGCTTGGTTTGGTCTATTGCTTCACGGGCTTATTCGACGAGTCGATTCAGGAACTGGAGACCTCCGTTCGCCTGAACCCCGAAGCGATTCAACCCCGCCTCGACCTGGCGCTGACCTACTCGATGCTCGGTTATGCACCTGAAGCGAAGCGCGAGCTGGAGGAGGTGCTGCGGCGCGACCCTGCGAACGAAATGGCGCGACGGCAGATTGTCTACTTCAAATAAGGAGTCAGGCGCTCCTGAGCGTTCAGGGGCGCCTGAGCGACAGTGTACAGGTATTTCCCTTGTTTACGGCACTCCGACGAGTTCGCGCTCTTCGGCAACGGTTTCGGGATCGAGGGTGTGGTTCAGCGAGCTGCCAAAGAGTTTATACAGCACATTCAGCGAGGCTTGTTCGACCTGTTCCGTGGTAATCCCCAACTGCTCGGCAATCGCTTCGGACTCCTGTCCTTGCGCAAACAGATGCAGAATGTTCCGCTCACGCTCTGTCAGTCTGTAATCCATCGGCGTAGACCTCCTTTGGTGCTGAGGGGATTATACCCGCTGGGATGACACGCTTGTCAAGTCGAATCGCGTGTTTCCCGAAAACTGGCAGAAGTGCGAGCGCCGTTGCGTGGCAGGGGGGTCACAACGGTCTCATAGCCGTTGCCCGCACGCCGAATATAGCCGCGCGACTCCAGCTCCTGCAGGTAGTTGTAGAGCGTCTGACGCGAGCAACCGAGCCGTTCCGCGAGCTTGGCGCGGGAGAGTGCGGGGTTCTCATAAAGCAGCCAGAGCAGCTGCTCCATGGTCGCCTCCTTGTTCGAGCTGTGCCCGTTGCGTTCGATCGGGCGCACCGCCGCCAGCACTGGCTCCGGCTCCACAGGAGCGACCGACGCCGCTTCAGCCTCCAGTTCACGCTCTTTCGACTCCTGTTGCGACTGCATCTGCAGCGCGTAGTTGCGATCCTCGCCGATAATCTCGATCAGCGCGAACATGATAATCGGCAGTGTCACCGACAGCAGGAACGGACGCAAGAAGACTACCATCTGGTCAAACGTGCTCGAGGTCGCCAGCGGCTGCTGGTGCATAATCCCGTAGAGATAGTTCGCGTATGCGCTGATAAAGGTCACTAAAATCAACACGCTCCAGAGGGGGAGCGTAGAGCGTCCCTGCCGTTTGCGCAGCTGGATACCATACGCCAGCCCCAGAATGCCCAGGTCGATCCCTAATGCCTGCACATAGCCCCAGAGCAGGTTCCCGCCCTCCAGCGTGCTAAAGGTATACGCCACATGGTGGACGCTGCCCGCCAGCACAAACAGCGTGACGACCACCAGCAGCGCGGTCGAAAGCGGCATATCTTTCAGTTGGTAACGCATCCAATAACCTCCCTGTTCTTGCGCCCCAGTTGCAGTTGCGATTCGGGGGAGTTGGCTCGATTCCTGCCCCCTTAGAAAACTCCTGCTGTTTGGAAGGCTAAAACCGCAGACTTGACTACTTCAGCACCGTTTCCACTAACTCGCTCTCCAGCCCGCCCGTACCAACGGTCGAGACGGCGAAGCGATTGGCGTTCGAGAACCAGTAGAGGTCTTTGTGATAGTGCTGGCGCAGGTCGATAACCACGCTGCGCGTCTCTGGCTCGACGGTCAAGACGGGGAACCATGGGCGGTCGTTCAGTCCGTCGCTGGAGACGCGCCGATAGACCCGATAGGCAACGATGAGGTCGTTGTAGTGCTGGTCGCGCGTGAGTTCGGGCGCGTCCCAGCTGAGGCGCACCTGATGTTCATCGATTTTCTCGAGGCGCAGGTTGCGCGGCGGGGGCGGCGAGTCGGGCGAGCCGTAGGGCGTGCGCAGCGTGATGGTGTAACGTTCGCGTTGCCCGCGCAGGTAAGCGATGAGAAAGTCGGCGATCTCCAGCCAGTAGTAGCAGGGGTGGTCGTGTTTCGTGACGCGCACGAGCAACAGCCCGCGCTGTCCCACCACATTGATATTGCCGAACGGGTTCGGGCGGCGATGGTAGCCGTTGAGGGTGCGCACCTCTTTCACGGGACGATTGGGCAGGCGCAGCATGCCCTGCGTGTCCGTCTCGCCCACAATCACGGGGTCGCTGGAGACGGGGTGTCCAAAGTCGCCGTTTTCGATGACCTCATAGAAGGTCACGCCCGCCTGCTGCTGTGGGGGTGCGCTTTTATCCACCACGACGCCGCGCTGAAAAATCTCTATCTTCGCGCCCGCTACAGGCTCACCGTTCACATCCACAATCTGGAGAAAGTTCTCGCCGGGAACCGCGAAATAGTAGTCCCCGAAGTGCCCGCGCGGCTTGTTCCATGTCTGATTCAGATACCCCGCGCACACCTCCGACCAGAGGTGCGGTCCGTGCCAGTGCATCATCGTTTTGTAATCGCGATAGTAGTGAGTAAGCATGTCGCCATTGTCGGGCATGCGATGGTTCTCGTGCCCGTGATAGTCCAGCACATAGAGGTCGGTCAGCCCAAGTTGATGCCCCAGTTCGTGGGGGAGCGACCACTCGGTGTTGTTGCGCCACTGCGGTTCGGGGGCTTTCCAGCTGCGGGTGCGGTCTTCGTCGCTCTGAAAAATCCAGCCGCCCTGATCGTAGGCAATTCCATCTGCTGAGAAACGGTTGCGCACGGCTTCGTCAATATCGTCTGCGTAAATAATGCGGTCTAAGCGCACCCGCGCTTTGATTCCCTCAGGCGCGGACGGGTAGACGCTCTGCTCGAACAACAGGTTCATAATGTCCAGATGCCAGCGGTAGTAGTCTTCCCATGCGAAAGTGCCGTAGGCGTTGCGGAACTGGTTCCAGACACGCACACGCTCAGGATGAACGATATAGAAGAAAGCAAACCCCCACAGCGGGTCTTTGATCTGATTGTTGATGATTGCGATTTCGCGCTGGTTGGTGAGGATTTTGAACGACACATGATGGAACCCCTCCTGCCACTGCCAACGGGTTTCGATGGGGACGCGCTCCTGCGGTTTGAGGCGTCGCGCGACGCGCCCGCGGGCGATTTCTTTGTCGTCGATGAGCCACACATACTCGAACGGCGCGGCGTCGGCGAAGCCCACATTCTTCACATAAGCGGTCATCGTGATGGTCTCGCCGGGCAAGTAGTTGAACTTCAGTCCTTTCACGACGGCTTCTGGCTCCATGTAGGCGCGTTCGCCAAGGTCGGGTAGCGCGCCGCCGACGATTTTGGGGCGTCCGTACTGGTCATAGTGAACGCGCCCATGCAGCCCCGCGAGTTTCGGGTTCAGCTCGATATGCGTGACGGTCAGGTCGGGCAGATTCGGCTTGGCGTCCCATGCGGCGTCGCGCTCAATTTGAAACTCTTTGACCAGGCGGCGCGGGTAGATTTTCCAGCGGTCGGTTCCCACATCTTCCAGTCGTTCCCACACGACGAGCCGCACGCCCTCGTCGCGAATGTAGCAGTTCTCGATGACCGTGCCGTCGTGGAGAATCAGTTTATCGGCGTTCGCGGTCGCCGTCAACAGCCCCGTTAAGCAGACCCAAATTCGGAATCGCTGGCGCATAACGGCTCTGTTATACCAGATAGCAGTCGCATCTCAGAAACCCGGATAGGGTATACTCCTGCGCGGGACAAGCCTATGGTATCGACGGAAACCTCGACGCGGTTGGATCTGGACTATCTGGCGCGGGAAGTATTACAGGCGTTCATGCAGGATGAGCCGATGCCTCTGCGCACGAACGAGATTCGTGAGCGGGTGACGCATCTTGGACTCAGCTCCGCAGAGTTGCGCGCCCTGCTGCTGAACATGCCCGAAAAGTTTTTCCAGGAAGAGCGACGCTGGAAGCCCCTGTATCGCAAGGCGCATCGCCACTCGCCGACGCTCGCGATGATCGAGCGGATTGTGCGGGCGGTCGGCGCGCCCGTTTCGCGCACCGCACTCGCCTATGAACTGGGCGAGCATTACCGACGCTCGTATGAGTATTACGAGACTGTCTTGCCACAGATGGCGCAACATTCGGACACACTGTTCATCACTTCCGACTACCGAATCGGCTTGCGCGAGTGGCTCTTCATCCCCGACTGGATAGAACCGATCCCCTACGAGTGGGAGCGTCCCGAAGAGCGCGAGCGCGCCGTGCATGACGTGCTGTTCTACAACGACCTGAAGTGGGATGAGGTGCATCGCTATGTGCAGCTGGGGCAGGGGCTGGACTGGACGCGCCCGGAGACGGCGGTCGCGTTCCTCAACAAGCTGGGCGAGCCGGTTTCGAATCGCGTCGTGGGGTTTCTGGGCTGGTACTTCACGCTCGACCCCGACCCGCGCTGGGTGTTCCCGTATGACGGCGCGGCGCTCTACGAAGCCGTGCTGAACTCGGGCGCGTATGTGTGGGGCAGCGACGGCAACTGGTATCCCGCCGCGACCGCCGAGCAGTGGCTCGCCAGCGCGAAAGCGCAGATTCAGGAGTGGCTGCAGGCGATGCCCGCCGAAGAGACCCAGCCCCTCGAACTGCGCCCCGACGAGGTGGAGCATATCGTCACAAACCTGCTCAAAACGAAAGGCATCGCCCGCGCATCGAAGCTGCTGGAGGAACTGTTCGAGGTCACGCCCAAGAGCCGTACCTTCCGCGAAGACCTCGATACGCTGGTGAACGCGCTCTGGAGCGACGGACGCCTGCTCTGGTTCGGCTTCGATCGCTTCGGACGCGAACCGGATGTGCCCGAATATGTGCGCACCGTGCCGTCGGTGTTCGAGTTCCCCGACCTGCCCGACATTCGCAACGAGGAAGGCGACCGCTACGATATGCTGATTGACCCTGAGGGCTATCCGAAGTCGCTGCGCGACGAGATCAAAGACGTACGGGCGCAGGATGTGCTGGACGAGGAGACGCCCGCGTACCCCGACCAGATTCCCGACAGTGTGCGCATCGTGCTGCGCCCGCCGCATAAGGATCTGGGCACGATCCCGCTCTGCCAGGTGCCGCTCGGTTTCCTGCCCGACGAGCCGCCCCTGCAGCAGCTGACCTTTATCGACGAAAACGATCATGCCTATGAGGTGTGGCTGAACCACGAGACACGCCTGATTTACGGGCTGTTCGATAAGTTCGCCGCACTGGATCCGATTTCTGGCGCGATTTTCATGCTGGAGCGCACCGAGCAGCCCGATGTGTATCGATTCCGCTACACTGGCGAGGTGGATCCGCTGCTGGCAATCTCGGCGTCGCGCTACGAGCGATTACTCAATCTGCAGACGCAGGCGGACGCCATGTCCACCTACCATCTGCTGATTGAGCTGATGCGCGACCACCCGCGCGGCGCGGACTTCCTGACCCTGCACAACGAGCTGAACATCATCCGCCGCACGCGCCGCGAGCAGACCGCGTCCATCCTGAGCGCGTACCCGTGCTTCGAACTCCATCGCGGCTCGCCCGTGTGGCACCTCAAAGAGGAAGACATCGGCAAGCCCATCACTAAGAAAGCGCGTTCATACCTGCTGGAGTAGACGATGCATCATCACATGAGCCTGTTGCGCGATTTACAGGCGCTCGACCATTACATCGATCGCCTGCGTCAGGAGGTGGCGGAGCTGGACAATGGTGAACGGCTCCGCGAGAAAATCGAGCGCTCGCGCCGGCGGCTCGAAGAGGTCAAAGCGCGCTATCAGGAGATCCACGCCACCGCCACAAACCAGGAACTGCGCCTGCAGGATCTCGGCGAGCGGATCCGCCGCGCCGAAGCCGACCTCTACTCAGGGCGCATCACCAACCCCCGCGAGCTGCAGCTCCTGCAACACGAGATCGAGCAGGCAAAACAGTCGCGCGAGGATATGGAGGTCGAAATGCTCCGAATCTGGGAGCGCATGGAAACGATGAAAAACGACATCGATGAGGCGGAGCGCGATCTGCAGTACGCCGAGCGACTGTATCAGGCGCATGTGGAGGACTACAATCAGCGCAAAGCCGCACTGGAGTCGGAGATTGCGTTTCATCTGAGCGAGCGCGCCGACCTCGCGGCGCAGATCGATTCCGACGCGCTCGCCCGCTATGAACAGCTGCGCCAGCGACTCGGCGGCACCGCCGTCGCAGTCGTAGAGCAGAAAGCCTGCTCCGTGTGCCACACGCTGCTCACGCCCTACATCCTCAAGCGTCTGCAGAACGAGGATGCGCTGATTGCCTGCGAGAGCTGCGGTCGACTACTCTATGACCCTCTGCTGGCGCATTGAATTTGGTATACTACTCGCAGAGCGATTCCGCTCCTCTCCGAATCGCCTCCCTGTCCGCTTCGCTCAGTCGGCGCAGGTTGCGAATCTGCTGTCCCAGACGCGGGTGGCTCTCAAACGCCTGCTCATGGCGCATCAGGAAGTTCCAGTAGAGCGTGGTGAAGGGGCAGGCGTCCTCGCCGACGGCTTTCTCAGGCTTGTAGCGGCAGCCTGCGCAGTAGTTGCTCATCCGCTGGATATACTTGCCACTGGCGATGTAGGGCTTAGACGCCATCAGCCCGCCGTCCGCGAACTGCGACATCCCGTACACATTCGGCAGCTCAACCCACTCCACCGCGTCCACATAAATCGCCAGATACCATGCATGGATTTGCTTAGGATGGACACCCAGCAGCAGGGCATAGAGTCCCGTAATCATCAGCCGCTGGATGTGGTGCGCGAAGCCGTGTTTGAGCGTCTGCCCTATCACCTCGCGCAGGCAGTTCATATCGGTTTCGCCCGTCCAGTAAAAATCGGGCAGGTTCGCGTCAGCGTGCAGGGCGTTGCACTCTAAGTATTCAGGCATATGGAGCCAGTAGACGCCGCGAATATACTCGCGCCAGCCCAGAATCTGGCGCACGAAGCCCTCCACGCTCTGCAAGGGCGCGCGCTTCTGACGATAGGCGTCCACCGCTTTCTGAATGGCGAGGCGCGGATCGAGCAGTTTCAGGTTCATCGCCGAGGAGAGGCGCGAGTGGTACAGATACGGCTCCCCCGTCCACATCGCGTCTTGATAGGGTCCAAACAGCGGCAGTCGGTTCTCGATAAAGTCGTCCAACGCCTGCTCCGCCTGTTCAGGCGTCACTGCCCAGTCGAAATCACGCAAGCTGCCAGGGTGGTTCGGGAAGTGCGTTTCCACGAGGCGAATCACTTCTTGCGTAATGGCGTCGGGCGCGAAGCGGATAGGCTGAGGCACTAAGCCAGGACCTTGCTTACCAAACGCCTTGCGGTTCTCGGCGTCGAAGTTCCACGCGCCGCCCAGCGGCTGCTTCCCCTCCATCAGGATGCCCGTACGCTGGCGCATTTCGCGGTAGAAAAACTCCAGTCGGAGCTGCTTGCGCCCTGCCGCGTGGCGTTTGAAATCGTCGATGCTAATCAGAAAGTGGCGGTCGGGGCGAATCTCCAGCGGGACGCCGAGTTGCCGAGCGGTCCGTTTGAGGCTCTGCAGCACGCGCCACTCCCCAGGCTCCACGACAACCAGTTTCTGGGGCTGATGCCGCCGCACGGCGCGGGCGAGTTCACTGGCGAAGCTGCCCCCGTTCTCAGGGTCGTCTAAGGCATGATAGTCAACCGTGTAGCCCTGCTGGCGCAGCCAGCCGCGAAAGTGGCGCATCGCGCTCAGGAAAATCACGATACGGGCTTTATGGCTCCATACATGTGTGGCTTCCTCCGCCACTTCCGCCATCCACACGGCGTCACTGGCAAGGTCGAAGCCGTCGAACGCAGCGGAGTTGCGATCCAGCTGGTCGCCCAGAATCAAGACAAGGTTGCGCATGGGTATCTCTTCAGCAGAAGCGGATAATGGCGCACATAGCTCATGGCTGAATTATACCGTGCGGTGAGCGAGTATAATTCAACTCAGGTGAACCGCTATGCGAGTGCTGGAAGTTCCTGAGACTGAGGTGGTAGAAGACATCGGCGGCGGCGAGTCGCACGAGTGGAAGGTTATCCTCTACAACGACGACTATCACATTTTCGACCGGGTCGTCGCTCAGGTACAGAAGGCGACGGGCTATCCGTATCAGCGCGCGCTGGCAATCACGATGGAGGCGCACACCACCGGACGTGCAGTGGTCTGGGCAGGTGCAATCGAAGAGTGCCTGCGTGTGGAAGCCGTGCTGCGCGAGATTGGACTGCATACCGACATCGTGGCATAGTCTATAATTCTGCAGGGAGAGGCGACCGAACGATGGCAAAACGCACGGAACGACAGGAGGCGCGCCGCGAGCAAATCCTCAACGGCGCGGCGCGTGTGTTCTCGAAAAAGGGCTACCATGCCAGCACCGTCGATGAGATCGCAAAGGAGCTGGGGCTGACTAAAGCCAGCATCTATTACTATGTGTCGGACAAGAGCGACCTGCTCTATCAGCTCTACAAGCGGGCAATGACCATGCTGCTGGAGTCGCAGGCGGAAATTATGGCGCGCCCCGACCCGCCCGACGCGAAACTGCGCGCGATGATTGAAGAGTATGTACGCATCGTGGGTGGCGCGACGGCGATGTATAGCGTGGTCGTGCTGCGCGAGCATCAGGCGTTGCCCCCGCGCAAACGCAAAGAGATTATCGCCATGCGCGACCGGTACGAGCAGACCTATCAGCAGTGCATTCGGGAGGGCATCGAGCAGGGCGTGTTCGAAGCCGACGATGTGAAGATGGCGTCCTATGTGGTGTTGGGCGCGCTGAACTGGATTCCGAACTGGTACAACCCGCGCGGCGCGCTGAGCAAGGAGCAAATCGGGCGCATGTTCGCCGAGCAGCTCGTGCGCGGCTTGCTCAGGCGGGACGCTACTCTGTCCGAATCGTGACGGCGCGCTCGTTGCCTCCCGTCGCCTGAATGCGCAGCGTGAGCCGCTCACCCCGTCGAGACCCGCCCGGCTTGCGCACGCGCAGGTGCAGATTGTAGCACGGCGCGTACTCCAGAATATCCAGCACCTCGCCGAACGCCTCGCGCAAATCCTGCGCCTGCTCAACGGCGATGACCTTGCCGCCTGTGGCGTTCGCCATATACTCCAGCGTCTGGCGCACCTCGTCGTAGCCCGAGATGGTCTCCCGGTTGCCCAGCAGCACGAAAATCAGCTTCACGCGATGCGCCTGCGCGACCTGCAACGCCTCATGGTGGGTACGCGACTCCACAAAATCAGGCACATCGTTCTGCCCGTCGGTGAATAAAATCACCCAGCGCTCCCGTTCGTCAGGCTCGTGCGCGAGGAACTGCGGAATGGCGTTGCAAAGCGTGTTCCAGAGCGGCGTGCCATACGATGAGAACCCGCTTCTGCTCAGGTAGTCCAGCGCGTCGAGAAGTTGCTGCTTGCCGCTGCCCATCGGCGCGCGCGAATCGTAATCCGCATAAGAAAAGCTCAGCGAGGCAAAATTCACCAGCCCCAGTCGCGCGTCGTTCGGCAGGTCGCTAATCAACTGCTTGCCTGCAGGAAACCGACGGCGTGCAGGGTCGGTGCCCATCAAGGAAGACGAATGATCCCACGCGAACAAAATGCTAAACAGCCGTCTCTGCTGCGGGCGTTTCGCTTTGCCCTCCTTCCAGCCGACGAGTTCCACCGTAACCTTCGGGTCGTCGCAGCGAATAGTGAACGTGCTCAGGTCGGGGTTGTGAAGGCGCGGCGCGTCCATCTTGAAATAGACGGCGCGAACCACGCGCGTATCGGACGGCAACGGAACCGCCCCAAGGGTATGCACCCGATACTCTGGCGCACAGCCCATCAACAGCGCCAGCCCAGCCCCTACTGTAATCCAGCGACCCCACTTCATTTTGTACCCCTCCAGACAGTATAATTTACCCGATGGCGAAACAATCCGAGGGTGGAATCAAGATTATCACTACGAACCGCAAGGCGTATCACGACTACCATGTAGAAGATACGGTTGAGGCGGGGATTGTGCTGACAGGTTCGGAGGTGAAAAGCGTTGCGGCGGGCAAGGTGAGCCTGACCGACGCCTATTGCCGCGTGGAGAACGGCGAGATGTGGGTACAGAACCTGCATATCGCCCCCTACGAGAACGCGGGCTACGCCCAGCACGAGCCGCGACGCAAGCGCAAGCTGCTGTTACATAAGTGGGAGATTGAACGCCTGCGCGGGAAAACCGAACAGAAGGGCTATACGCTTGTTCCGCTCAAACTCTATTTCCGCAACGGCAAGGCGAAACTGGAAATCGGGCTGGTGCGCGGCAAACGCCAGTACGACAAGCGCGAGACCATCAAGCGCAAGGATATCGAACGCGAGATGCAACGCGAGCTGGGGCGTGGTTAATTCAAGAGCCGCGCACTTCGCATAAAGTCGCGCGTAGTGTGCCCACTTTGGCTCGAAGAGATTTGCAGTTGCATCGTTTATATCTTTCACTATACTCCTCACATCTTTTTAGCTGCGCCACCATCTACCAGACGCATCACGAATAGAGCATGCCTTAGGCTGAATCAAACCAAAACGCTTCCTCTTTACCCGCCTTCAACATAAGAACCACCCCGATCAGGGCGATCCACGGGCAGTCCTGTCTGGGAATTGAGCAGGTTTGCAATATCCTGCGATCACAGGGCAAATCTCAGGGCTTGATGCACTACCCGCAGTGGCTTAGGATCCCTAAAAATGAGCTGCGGATAGTCAAAAAGCCCCTCCCCAAATTCTTTCCGTCCTCACCCCCCTGCCCCCTCTCCCACGCTGTGGGAAAGGGGCTGGGGGTGAGGGCAAAAAGGTGGGAGTATGCACAGTTGTTGAACCCAAGCGTTGTACCCTTGTCAGGAGGGTTGGAGTGGGGGCGGCAGCTTCGGCAGGTGTCAAGGCAAAAAAGGACACTTTAAGTCTTTGAGGGACTTACAACCAGTTTTTTTGAGGAGTCTCACTCCAGCCCCCGATGCGCCCGCTCGATCGCCGTAAGCGCGGCGCGGGCTTTATTGAGACACTCCTCATACTCGCGCTCGGGCAGCGAGTCCGCCACAATCCCCGCGCCTGCCTGCACATGCGCCACGCCGTCTTTGACCAGAATCGTGCGAATCGTGATGCAGGCGTCCATCTCGTTTGTGTAGCTGAAGTAGCCCACTGCGCCCGCGTAGGGACCACGCTGCGTCGGCTCCAGTTCGTCGATAATCTCCATCGCACGCACTTTGGGCGCACCTGACACCGTACCCGCAGGAAAGCACGCCCGCAGCACATCAAACGCATCCGCGTCGGGACGCAGCTGCCCCTGCACCTCCGACACGAGATGCATCACATGCGAGTAGCGTTCGATGACCATTAGTTCGGTTGTGCGCACGGTTCCGAACAGGCTGACGCGCCCGATGTCGTTGCGTCCTAAATCGACCAGCATGATATGCTCGGCGCGCTCTTTGGGGTCGGCAAGCAGTTCCTCAGCAAGGTGGGCGTCCTCGTCGGGTGTTTTCCCGCGCGGGCGCGTGCCTGCAATCGGGCGGGTAATCGCCTTGCCGTCTTCCACGGTCGCCAGCACCTCAGGCGACGCGCCAATCAGCGTCGTGTCGTCAAACTGCAGGTAGAACATGTAGGGCGAGGGGTTAATCGTGCGCAAGGCGCGATAGAGATAGAACGGCGGCGCGTTAATCCGCTGGCTGAACCGCTGCGATAGCACGACCTGAATGCAGTCGCCTGCGTGGATGTAGTCCACCGTTTTACGCACGGCGTCCTCGAACGCCTCGCGCGTGATGTTGGGCTGCGGGGCGAGCTTGAGCTGCGGGTCTTCATAGCGCGGGGGCGGGGGCAGGGGCGTGCGTAGGCGACGCAGGGTCTCGTCAATCCGCGCCAACGCCTGTCGATAGCCCGCTTCGGGGTTCGCGCTCGGCTCGGGGTTGACCAGAACCGTAATCGTGTGCAGCGCGTGGTCAAAAATGAGCAGTACTTCGGGCGCAATCAGGCAGCAGTCGTCGGTCTGCAAATCGTCCTGCGGGGCGTTCGGCAGGCGTTCAAAGAAGCGCACGAGGTCATAGCCCAAGAAGCCCACCAGCCCGCCCGTGAAGCGCGGCAGGCTCGGCAATGCCTGATACGGAGCGCGGCGCAACAGCGCGCGGGCGATGTCCAGTGGGGTTTGATGGGGCGGTATCTCGACACAGCGCCAGCCCGAATCGCGCTCCCACACGCGTGCGGTTCTACCCTTCGTGCGCAGAATCGCAGTCGGGGCGAAGCCGATATAGGAGTAGCGGGCAATCTGCTCGCCGCCTGTCACGCTCTCCAGCAAGAAAGCGTAAGGTTCCTGAGAGGCGACCTTGTAGAACGCGGAGACAGGCGTCTCCCAGTCGGCGAGCGCGACACGGTACACAGGGGTCATCTGCCCCTGCTGGGCAATCGCAATATACTCGTTGATATCAGGGGTAGTCATCTACGACACTCTACAACTATACCTTCTCTCCCAGCCGTTCCCGACAGAGTTTCAGCACATACTCGAAAGTCTGCTCCTTTGTCCAGCCGTCATTTTGCACCACGACGGCGTCGGGGGCGATGCGCAGGGGGGAGTCGGGGCGCGAGGCGTCGCGGGTGTCGCGCTCCAGAATCTGCTGCAGGAGCTGCTCATAGGGAACCTCGATGCCCTGTTGCTGGAGTTGATGCTGGCGTCGGCGGGCGCGCTCTTGGGGCGAGGCGTCGAGGTAGATTTTGAGGGTGGCTTCGGGGAACACGACGGTGGTGGTGTCGCGCCCCTCCGCCACGACGCCCTCCGATTGCGCCGCAAGCGCGCGCTGCAGGGCGACCATCGCGCGTCGCACGCCCGAATAGACCGAGATGCGCGAGGCTAAGTCGCTGATTTCGGGCGTGCGAATCGCCTCCGAAACATCCTCCTCGCCCAGCAACACGCGCTGCTCGTCGCCGTCAATCGTAAAGCGAATTTCGATGTGCTGCGCGAGTTCGGTCAGGCGCGGTTCGTCGTCGGGGGCGATTCCTGCGCGATGCGCCGCGAGCGCGAGCGCGCGATACATCGCCCCCGTGTCCAGAAACACGAACCCCAACACCCGCGCTAAGTGTTTCGCTAAGGTGCTTTTCCCCGAACCGGCGGGACCATCGATGGCGATGACGGTCATCCGACCTCCGCGCGGATGCTCTGCAGCTGCTCCGCGATAATCTCCAGCAGGAGTTCGAGTTCCTCTTCCAGCGGCGGCAGGTGGCTGGGGTGCAACGCGGCGACATCCAGTCCCTCAAGATAGCGTCGGAATCGGCGCACTTCGAGGGCGGGTCCCCGCACATCAGACGCCGCCAGCACTTCCTCGGCGGGCTGCTCGAGAATCTCGTCGACGCGGTCAGGGTCGTCGCGCAGGGTGCGCACCAGGGCGGCGGTCTCGCCGCTGGTGAGTTCCTCTTCTCGGATTTTCTCGGCGAGGCGGGTTTGCAGTTCGGGGTCGTCCAGCTCCAGCAAGCTACGCGCGTGGCTCTCGGTGATGCTCCCTGCAGGCGGGCGTCCACTCACGGCAATCACCTGCTCGCCCACCTCTTCGGGCAACTCCAGCAACCCCAGCCAGATGCCGATGGTGCGCTCGCTCAAGCCCAGCATCTGCGCCAGCTCGCGATTCGTCAGGCGACGGCTCTCTTTGAGATTCTTCAGGGCGCGGGCTTTATCGATGGGCGCGAGGTCTTCGCGTTGCAGGTTCTCGATGAGTTGCTCGGTTGTCACGGCGTCCAGATCGAGTTGTTTTACGATACAGGGAATCTCGGTCATTCCTGCGATTTGCGCGGCGCGCCAGCGTCGCTCGCCCGTCACAATCTGATAGGTCTCGCCGTCAGGCAGCAAGCGCACAGTGATGGGATTGATGAGTCCATAGCGGCGGATGCTCTCCGCCAGTCCCTGCAGGCTCTCCTCGTCATAGCCCCGTCGGGGCTGGTCGGGGTCTTCGACAATCTGGTCAATCGGGATGAGTTTGACCTCCATATCTTGCGCCTCCTGAATCAGGAGTATACCTGATTTTGGAGAGGCTAGAGGTTCGCCTTCTGATAAGGGTACAACGCTTGGTTTTACCACCCCTGCATGCGCCCACCGTTTCGCCCTCACCCCCGGCCCCTCTCCCAGAGGGAGAGGGGAGCGACGCGCGGGCGCAGCGCCGCGGGTTCCCCCTCTCCCGCGCGGCGGGAGAGGGGGTTAGGGGGTGAGGGCAAACCTGTGCATACTTCGCTTGCTCTGTTTTTATTTGTTTCACTTGAACCCTCGATTGGATAAGTCCTTCCCGAAATAAATAATCCCGAAAGAGATTCCTCGCTTCGCTCGGAATGACAAGCATGGTTGTAAAAAAAGAAAACTTTGTCATTCCGAGCGAAGCGAGGAATCTCCTCTGGCATCGGGCAAGGATTCCCCCTCTCCCACGGCGTGGGAGAGGGGGATAGGGGGTGAGGGCTTACGAGCCGCAGCCGAAGTTGAACAGCACAATCAGCAGGTCGGCGTCGTCGACTTCGCCGTCGTTGTTCACATCGCCCTGCAGCCCGAAGCCGGACTGACCGAACTGGAACAGCACAATCAGCAGATCGGAGTCGTCCACGCGCCCATCGCCGTTCACATCGCCTTCGCAGCTGGGACCTTGCTCACAGCCACTATCGCTCACGAAGTACGCGCCTGTGAGTGTGATGCGGTAAGTGCCAGAGCCTCCTGTGCCTGTCCAGCCGACCATCGGGTTCGCAGCACCTGGTCCGTCAGGACAACGAATTGTGCCGAACGGCGTATCATTCCAGAGCAGGTTGCCATTGCTGTCAACAGGATCCTGATTGTAGCCCGTGATCGCCAGCAGATAGGTCCCTGCCTGCAGCCCAGTGAGACAACTTGTGGTGTTGTCGATCTGCGATTGCAATCCGCTGTAGTCGTCGTTATGCACGATGCCTGTACCGTCGCAGCGGAACAGCCACAGCTGCGTGTCGAAGCCAGAGCCAGCACTGGATGCGACGAAACTCGCTGGGTCCGTGATGCAGATGACATACATGTCAGCGTCGCCAGTGGTCGCGCGGTTCCCTGTGATGCGCGAGACAGGATCCTGACAGGGTGTGCGATTGGGGGCGTACACATTCTGCGCGTTGCTGGGCAGATCGCCCGCGTCGCCGCCGCCGTTAGCAAGTTCATCCCACTGATCCTGCCCTGGTGGCGGGCAATCGTCGGGATCGCCGCGCGTTGCGCCGCGCACGCCGGTCAGGAAGATGCGATATTCGCCCGCAAATGCCGTGCTGTTGAACCAGCCTGCCACGCGCGAGTTGGGTTCAGCGCCGTTCGGGCAGTTGTTGGTGCGTCCTGCCCAGATGCCTCCACCCTCACAGCCTGCCGCGTTGCGTGCGAAGCGCGAAATCGCGAGGTAGTACACGCCTGGCTGCGTGATGCAGCCCGATGTATTATCGATGCGCGATTGTAAGCCGCCGGAGTCGTCGTTCGCCACAACGCCTTTGCCGTTCGAATCGAACAGCCAGAGCTGGGTATCAAAAGACGCGCCGCCGACAGTGGTAGCAGAGAAAGTGGCGGGATCCTCGATGTAGATAGCGTACATGTCCACATCGTCCGTGTCCAGCTGTCCGCGAATCGCCGTGATCGGGTCGCTGCCTGTGCTTTGCGCGGTTTCGGGCAGGTCGCCGGCGTCGCCGCCGCCGTTGCCGAACTCATCCCAGCCTTGGAACGGTGGGCAGTCGTCAGGGTCGCCAGGCGACGCGCCCTCTGCGCCCGTTAACTCGACGATGTAGGTCGCGCTGACGCCATGCGAACCAGTCCAGCCTCCGATGCGTGAGGACGGTTCAGCGCCGTCTGGACAGCGCACCGCGCCGTAGGGGGTGTCCGCCCAAATTTCGCCGCCATTACAGCCTGTCGAATCCCTGTCGTATGCCGTCACGACCAGGTAGTAAAGCCCCGGACCAGGGATACAGCTGCTGTCTAAAGTAGACGCCAGTCCGCCCAGCGGCGAGTCGTCGTTAAAGCTGACGCCCACGCCGTTCGCGTCAAACAAGAATAGCTGCGTGTCGAACAGGGCGTTGCAGCGCGTGGACGCGCTGAAAGTAGACGGGTCGGGAATGTAGATGGCGTACATATCGGCGTCGCCGGGCGTGAGGGTACCGCGAATCCCGCTCAGCGCGCCGCTGGGGGTCGCCTGCGCGGTTTCAGGCAGGTCGCCCGCATCGCCTTGCTCGTCATAGCCTGTGAAGGGGGGAGTCGCAGCGAAAGCGAAGGTCAGCGTCCCGCTGTTCCAGTTGCCGTCCTGCTCACAGCCCGAAAAGTCATCGTAAGTCTCGAAAAACTCCAGGTAAAGGTTGCCGTCGGGCAGGGGGAGGGGTGGGAAGCCGTACACGCCGCACAGATCGTTCACGCCACCGCTGGAGTAGCTGCCTGTGCCGGGCGAAGTGTCGGCAGCGCCTGGACGCAGCACATAGCCCTCGCCGTTCACATTCGTAATCAGCACGGCAATCTCGCTGAGCCAGCTGGGACTGTAGGCGGTCAGCGTGACATCCCAGCCGATGCCGCTCATCGCATCTTTACCCGACGGGGCAGAGATGATGATTCGCACATTACACGACGCGCCAGGGCTATCGTAGCTAGGCGTGTTCGCCACATCCACATTCACCTGACCCGAAGCCGGGAAGAAGTCGCTGTACGGGACATACTGGCTCGGGTCGCGTCGCCCCACATTCACGGGGATTACACGCCAGTTTTGCGTGTTCTTGGTCACGACAGGCTTGGCGTAAGGGTCGGGCTTCTCGCCCTGTTGTCCTTTCTGCGCAAAGCCCATTGAACTCAGCGCCAAAGCGCCCACGAAGAGACTGCTCATAAAGTATCGCATTAGTTAGCCTCCTTTTGCATGCCCTCCGTTTCACCGTCCAAACGCCTGCGGAGAGTGCATTCCGAATTATACATCATTTTCGAGTTTTTCCCTGCTGGGGGAAAGAAGCGAGGGCGAAATATCCACCGCAGCCGTCCAGTTATACCGATCGAGGGTTCAAGTGTCACAAACCTTCGTGGGAGGCGCGCCTGCTGGTGTTCGCCCTCACCCCCAGCCCCTCTCTCACGGCATGGGAGAGGGGGTCTGATAAGGGTACACAGCGTCGCCTCAAGTTGGGGAGACGCTGCTGCAATTTCCCACGCTTTTTCCACCCTCACCCCCCAGCCCCCTCTCCGTCAACCGAGAGGGGGAGCCGCGTGTGCGCGGGGTGGCGCTTCCCCCCTCTCCGTCAACCGAGAGGGGGAGCCGCGTGTGCGCGGGGTGGCGCTTCCCCCCTCTCCGTCAACCGAGAGGGGGGCAAGGGGGGTGTGAGGGTGGAAAAAAACGGCGACACACACGGTGAAATTGAACCCAAGCGTTGTACCCTTATCAGGGAGGGAGAGGGAGGCGAAGGCGGAAAAAAAGCTGCTCCCCACCCTCCCCACTGAACTCAGGCGTTGTACCCTTATCAGAAGGTGGTCAGGGGGTGAGGGGAAACAACCCATACCTCTTCCGCTGTGTCCGCTCTTGTCTCACTTGAAACCCCGATTGGTGAGTCCTTCCCACAAAAAATGCTACGGAAACACCTAGAGTCGCGAGCGAGATTCCTCGCTCCGCTCGGAATAAAAATAGATG
>CALKLF010000014.1 GCA_937992175.1 uncultured Fimbriimonadales bacterium
CGAAAAACGCTTCGAGTTGGTGGAGATTCCTCGCCTTCGGCTCGGAATGACAGGGGTTGCGCTCCGAGTGTCCCTTGTCATGCCGAGCGGAGCGAGGCATCTCAAACACTGACGCCCCCGATTTTTCGAACACCCTCAGGGACCTGAGCAAAAAATGGGGTATACTTATCGTCGAGAAATTTTCTAACCGAGATTGCGGCGACCTTGGTCTACTCCTCGCTCTCCTCTTTCTTGACCTGAAAATCTCTCAAAATCGTTTCAGGAGGATTGTTTATGCATTTACGCGAATGGAGTACGCTTTTGCGAGGTCTGTTTGTTTCGTTTGCGCTCATATGGGCGTCGAGTTTGATGGCGCAGTCGGATTTGCCCACTCCTGCGCCGCCCCCAACGGCTCCCCCGTTGGACCGACCTGTGTTTGAACCGCCTGCGCCCCGCGCACCGCAGGATACCCCGCCTGTGATAGGACCTGACGGGAACCCTATCGCGCCGATTTACGAAACTACCCAGAAACGCACCCGCCCCAATACGCCCGACAGCAACGCGCCTGCCGAAGGCTTCACGCATGGCGGCAATGGCGAGACCATCGGGCGAATCGGCGAGTCGCTAATCCTGCCCTTCGGCGGCAAGGGCGAGCGCGTCGCGCTGGCGTTCCGCAGCGGCGACTTTGTCCCGCCCGCAGGCGAGAAGATTCAACCCGCCCTACGCTTGCTCGCTGCGCAACGCGCTCAGACCTTCAACCCCGCTTCAGGCGACACGCGCCCTACGGTGCATGCGCTGATTCTGTTCAACGAGCGTCTAAGCGAGGGCATGCGCACGCAGATGGAGGCGGTGGGGATTATCTTCTATGACTTCTACCCCTACAACGCCCATCAGGCGCGAATCCCTGTAGACGTGCTGGCTCGTCTGGAAGCCACCCAAGCCGTGCGCTGGGTTGGCATGCCGGAACCCATCCAGAAGTTAGACCCCGTACTGATGCCCCTGATGCAAAAAGGCGGCTTGGAGCGCGTTCCGCTCTATGTTAATCTGATGGGCGATGACCCAGGCGGCGTAATCCGCGCCACGCTGCAAGCAGCTGGGCTAACTGTGTACACCTATCACCGCGAACTGCGCTTTTACTACGCCGAGGGAACCCCGAAAGCCATCTGGAACGCGCTCTCGATGGATAGCGTGCTGTTCATCGAGCCAGTCCCCGTTTCCACTCCTGCGCACACTGAGTCGCAGACCTCCATCAACGCCGACCGATTGTGGGGCGGCAGCTTCGATGGACGCCCCTACGACGGACGCCAGATTAAAATCGGCGTGATGGATAGCGGGATGAACACCAGTCATCTGGACTTCAACAATCTCACGGGCGGCATGTTCGGCTTTAACCGCACGACCGAGCAGAACTGGTGGGATGACTTGCATGGACACGGCACGCACGTGTCAGGCACGCTGTTCGGGCAGGGCAACGCGCAGTTCCGCTATCGCGGGTTCGCCTCGGGATTCCGCGAGTCGAATCTGGAGCAGTACGATCTGCTCCACAGTAAAGTATTCCGTTCCAACAATTCATCCGAAGGCAACTCGGTAGGCGAAGGATTGGAAGATATGCGCGGGCGCGGGAACAATGCCATCAAACGCCATGTGTTCAACTACAGCGGCGGCTTCGATGGCGTCAACCTACCAGGTACAGATGCCCAATCCCGCACCGTCGACCTTGCTTTCGGGGAGGACATCCTGCCTATTATCTCGGCAGGTAATGAGGGCCCCAATCCAGGCACCGTGGGTGGACCTGGCGTCGCAAAGGGCGCGCTCACGGTCGGCAACATCTGGGACGACGGCGCGACCACCACCGACACGATGGCGGGCGACTCCTCGCGCGGTCCCACAGGCGACAACCGCTTCAAACCCGATGTGGTCGCGCCCGGACGCTGGATCGACTCTACCAGCAACACCGACAACGGCGGCTACCGCTTCGGCTGGAACGGCACGTCGATGGCGGCGCCCCATGTCGCAGGCTTAGCCTCCACGCTCAAACTGCGCTTCAACTGGCCCGCGTGGGCAATCCGCTCGATTGTTATGGGTACCGCCATCGACCTCGGACATGGGCGCAACAATCAGGGTCTCGGCAAGGTGGATGCGCTGCTCTCGCATTTTGCGTGGAACGGCGGCAGGGAGACCTGGTTCTGGGCGAACGGCGGCACGGGCGACCTGCGTTACATCGATGTGAATGTGCCGGCGGGCGTTTCGCGCATGCGCGTCGTGATGGTTTACCCTGACCCACCCGCTTCCGCAGGCGCAAGCATCGCGCTCGTGAACGACCTCGACCTGTATGTGCAGACAGGCACGCTAACCACCAACGCCACAGGACAGTGGAGTTCCGTCTCCGCACGCAACAATGTGGAAGTGGTGGAAATCAACAACCCGGCGGCGGGAACCTACCGTGTGAAGGTGCATTCCTATGCGCTGAACTCCGGCTCGTCACAGAGCTGGGCATTCACCATCCACTGGACATTCGGCAGCCAGTCGCCGAACCTGAACCTGAGCCTGACCGCGCCGGCGGCAGTGAAGCCAAGCACGAACTTCACTGTGACGGGCACGGCGTCGGCGGGTTCGTATGTGGCGTCGGGCGTGTTCGCGCAGTTGACCGTGCCGACGGGCGGCTTGACGCGCAACGGGCTGACCTTCTTCCGTCGCGCCCCCAGCGGCGGTGAGGAGAGCGTCTACTTCGCTGGCGTGTCCGGCAAGAACATGGGCAACATCGGGCATACGCTCAGCCGCAAGTTCGAATGGAGCATGACCAGCGGCGCATCGGAAGGCACACGCACCGTGCGGATGAGTGTCAACTCGATCAACGGCAACAATACGAGTCTGGATCGGAATGTGATTGTGGACGGCACGCCGCCCACCAACTGGGGCAACTTCAATCCCGCCGGCTGGGTGAACACCCAAACGCCTACTTGCACTATTCAAGTACAGGATGTACTGGCAGGGCTGAACACAAGCCAGCTCTTCTACTGGTACTTTACACCCAGCTCGGGAACACAGGGGCCGTTCAGCGCGACCACAGGTGCAGCCAACGGTACGACCGCACTGGCGACCATCACCGCCGCGAACGTGCCCTTCAACACCGAAAGCACGGGCGGACAGGCGCAAATCTATTTCCGTGCCTTTGACCGCGCAGGCAATGCCAGCGACAGCGGCTGGCAACAGGTGCGCATCGACACCGTCGCGCCGGGCGACTGGCAGAACTTCAGTCCCGGCAGTCAGGTGTTCGGAACCCGTATCACCTGCACCGTTCAAGTACGCGATGTGACTTCGGGGCTGAGCGTTGGGCTGGGCTACTACCGCTACTCCACCGACAGCGGCGCGACATGGTCGGGTTGGGCTTTTGCCACGACCACAGGCGCGAACGGCACGACAGCGTTCCAGACGATTACTGCGCCGGATGTGCCTTTCCCGAACGCCAGCGCGACTCAGAACCTCATCCAGTTCGCGATTCGCGACGAGGCAGGCAACTGGGGCTACAGCCCGACCTACACGGTGCGCACCACGAACACCTTCACGCTGACACACGGCGGCGCGACCTACACGGTGCGCAACGCTTTCGGCACAGCGTTCCGCGAGGGCAGCACAGGCGGCTCGACCGACTTCAACGCGGGCGTCGGCGACCGCATGTTCCAGCACTGGTGGTGGTATCGCACGCAGGGTTCCAACCGCGAGTTCGCGCTGTCGAACCTCGTGGGGCATAGTCAGCCCAGCGCGGATCGCATCATCCTCACCTACGAAGAGCCTGTGGACACTAATCCTGCACTGCCGCCCTACCGCTTCCAGATCGAGTACCGTCTGGAGAGTATAGGCTCAGGCGCGGCGCGCACGACGATGACCTACAGAGTCACCAACCAAAGCTCCAGCGCGCAGACGCTGCATCTGTACCACTATGCGGACTTCGATGGTGGGATCGACTCCATTCAGGTGTTGAACGCGGGGCGTATCCGCCAGGTGTTTGGCATAGGCGGCTGCGCCGAGCTGAACGCCAATCCGGTCGCCAGTCGCTGGGAAGTGGGGGCGTTCCCCACCGTGCGCGATAAACTCACCAACACTTCCGCGGATAATCTCTCGAACGCCACCGACGCCAGCGGCGATGTGTCGGCGGCAATGCAGTGGACGCGCGCGCTCGCCGCGTCGGGCGTGTTCAGCGGAACTGTTGTGCAATCGCTCAACTCGCCCCGCCTGATGGGCGATGTGAACGGCGACTGTGTTGTGGATGACGCCGACCTCTTGGAAGTGCTGTTCAACTTCGGCGCGGCGGGCAACACCACCGCTGACCTGAACTGCGACGGCGTCGTGGACGACGCGGATCTGCTGATGGTGCTGTTCAACTTTGGCAGCAGCTGCTAAGTCCTCGCCAATGCCCCTCTCTCACCCTGTGGGAGAGGGGTTAGCCCCTATATTTTTCCTTGAACCGCGCGTGCGCCTCCACGATAATCTCGCGCGCCCGCCCCGAGCCGTGCCAGCCGAGCATCGCCGTCGGTTTGCCCTCCAGCTCTTTATACACCTCGAAGAAATGCTGCACCTCGCGCACGGTGTGCTTACGCAGGTCGGTGATTTCGTTCACCTCCTCGAAGCGTGGGTCGTGATAGGGCACGGCGATAATCTTCTCGTCCTGCCCTTTATCGTCTTCCATCACCAGCACGCCGAGCGGCTGCGCCATAATCACGCAGCCCGTGAAGCTGGGGTCGGTAATAATCACCAGCGCGTCTAAGGCGTCGCCGTCTTCCGAGAGCGTCTGCGGGATGAAGCCGTAGTCGCCAGGGTAATGCACGGGCGAATACAGCACGCGATCGAGCCGAAACACGCCATGCTGCGGGTCATACTCGATCTTGTTGCGCGTGCCTTTTGGGATTTCAATCACCACAGGCACGACATACGGCGCGTCGTCGCCCAGCGGGAGATGGTACAGACCTTGCATCGCCCTCACCTCCAGAACTTACGTACGAGGAACCAGATCAGCCCCGTCATCAAGACCACACTGACGCACACTGCGCCCAGCGCAATCACGACAACACGCGCCGAGAACGGCGACTGTTGCGGGTTTTTCGGCTGGAAACTGTCCAGAATCTGGTTTACTAAGGTCTCGTTCTGCGTGAACTCTTCTTCATCGGCAGAGAGCGTAATGACATAAAGGCGGTTGTCCGCGAACACGAATCGCAATCGAGCGCGGAACGCCCAGTCGTCGCGATGGGTAAAGCGGGTATCCAGCGTGGACACTTTCAAATCGCCTGCCTGGTGGACGCGACGCCCTAACTCTACTACCTTTTCGGGGCTAATCTGCAGCTCCTCCGCTACGCCTTTGCGGAACTCGCGGAAGAAATTCGTCATTGCCAGATTATAGTTCGCGCCTGTGGGTATCTGGAACGGTATCGGCTCATAGACGATCGAAAGGTAGAAACTGGTATCCTCTGGGGTCTCAAACTCGACCAGCACCTCAGGGTCGCTGGTGTTGGGGCGCCAGCTGGAAGGGACCGAGATCTGGACGCCCTCTGTGGGATGCGTGTAGACCTGCAGCGGCTGGGCGACTACCTCAGCGCCCAGCGCTGCATAGAGGAAGAGCGTCTCCAGCATGCGCCGCGTCACGATATGCATCGCCGTGTTTTCAGTCTTCTAACTGCCGTTTGATGCGGTAATACAGCCGTGCGGGCATGCCGTGCGCTTTGACCGCACCACTCATTTCGGACTGGTCGAAAGTTTTATCGTCGAACGAGGCGGTCGCCGCGTCGTAGAGTGCCCAGCGGCTCTCGCGCCCGATGACCGTCGTGCTGCCTTTATACAGGCGCAGCCATACCTTGCCCCACACGCGCTCCTGTATCTTGCCGATGAACGCCTCCAGCGATTCCTTGAAGGGGTCGATCCACAGCCCCGCGTAGGCGAGTTCCGCCCATGCGCGGTCGGCGTGCGCCTTGAAGCGCAGCTCGTCGCGCGTGCAAACCAACGCCTCCAGCGCGCGGTGCGCCGTGATTAGCGTCACGGCGGCGGGACACTCATAGTTCTCGCGCACTTTCAGCCCAATCATGCGGTCTTCCATCATATCGATTCGCCCGACGCCGTGTTCGCCCGCAAGTTCGTTCAGGTACTGGATGAGCGCAAGCGGCTCCATGCGTTGTCCATCGATAGCGACCGGTGCGCCATTCTCAAAGGTAATTTCGATCACCTGAGGGGCAAAATGGGCGTCCTGCGGGCTGCGCGTCCACTTGAAAATCTCTTCGGGGGGCGCATAGCTGGGGTCTTCGAGCCGCCCGCCTTCGATAGAGCGTCCCCAGAGGTTCTCGTCGATGCTCCAGATTTTCGCGCTGCTCTGGTGGATGGGCACGCCACGCGCACAGGCGTACTCAATCTCTTCCGAACGGGTCATGTTGCGCTCGCGCATCGGGGCGATGATGGGGGTATCGGGCATCAGCAGGCGCAGCATGAACTCAATGCGGAACTGGTCGTTGCCCTTGCCCGTGCAGCCATGCGCGAAGGCGTCCACGCGGGGCAGCGTCCGCGCGATTTCGACGGCTTTCTGCGCAATTAGAGGACGCGCAATCGCCGTGCTGAGCGGGTAGCCCTGATAGTCGGCGTTCGCCTGCACAGCGGGGACGCAGTAGTCGCGCGCGAACTCGGCGCGGGCGTCTACCGTATAATGCTCCGTGCCCAAAATCTTGGCGCGCTCGGCGGCGTCTGTGATGTCCTCACGCGGCTGACCGACATCGACCGTGACCGTCACAACATGGTCAAAGCCGTACTCTTCCCTTAGCAGCGGGATGCAGACGGTGGTGTCCAGCCCGCCTGAATAGACCAGAACGACTGTCTTGCTCATCGGTGCAGAGAGTATACCTGACCTCACGGCAACGGCGGCACGGGTGGGGGCTGGATTCCCGCTTTGCGCCAGAAGTACTGCGGCTCACTGACCCGCAGCGCGCGCAGAATCTGGTTCAACTCGTGATTGATATGGGCGTAATTCCAGAGGTTGATGTAATAGGATGTGCAGGCGATGCAGAACATCCAGAGCAGTGCGCGGCGCGTTGCAGCGACGGCGGAGACGTCCCGCTGCGCTGCATGCCACAAGCCGTAACCGCACGCCACCCCAAGCGCTGAAACCCATACCCCCACCAACGACGCCAGTGGGCTGCGAGGATAGAAGTCAAACCCCAGTCGCGATAGCCATCCCTGCACTCTCGCCAGCAGGCTCGAGGAAAAATTAGAGGAAGCGGTTGAGCTTGAGAAGAGGTCGGCAGGGATTGGCTCAACCTGATACAGAGCTGTACCCAACGAGGAAGCGCGAAACATACCCGCCGCCGATATAGAGACTCCGAACGCAAGCAGGGTCACGACAGCAAACACGCCCAACGCCCGCGCTTGCCCGCCCAGCAGGAAAATGAGAAAGCTCAAAAGCGCGAGCAGACTCAACCCCAGCCAGAACATAGAGCGACGATACACCCCCAGCGTCGAGTTGGCGCGTCGGTAGACCTGCTCGAACTCCCCGCTGACGCGGCTGTTGCGCAGGGAATCGGCAGGCAGTTTGAGTTCGGATAGGCGCGCGGCAATCCACGCCTGCGCTGCAGGGTCGGACGCGCCTCTTTGCACGGTTTTCACGACGGCTTCGCCGAAGAACACGCCAATAGAGGTATTTGCCTGCGACCCCATTAGCGCGCCCAGCCGCGCCTGCGCCTGCAGCAGGCGATTCGCCTCTGCGCGTTTTCCTGAGGTTTTGAGTCGGTTGGCATGGTTTACCGCCTCACGCGCCTGCCCGCGCAGTACGCTAAAGTGGGGAAGCAGAACCGCGAGTGAAGCAGCGGCGGTTACGAAGCTATGCGGTACGCCTAATCGCTCTTGCAGGGCGACGATTGCATCCGCCTCTGCCATCGCGTAGTCGTTCCACCGACTTTTGTAGGCTCCAGCCGTTAGCGCAGCCCAAGTCTCTGCTTCGCGCCCCTGCTGGCGCAAGAACCAGGCGTACATCTGGTCGAAGAAGGCGTTATCGGGGTCTACTTTGCGCCCGTGCGCTGCGATACGCGCCCATTCGTCTGAGTGGGCAGGACTCCGCGCCTGACAGGCGAGGCGCAGCGCCGTCGCGGGGATTTCAGGGCGATCTGGGAAGCTCTCCATCAGTGTCCTGAACCTCTGCAGATACTGCTGTTCTAAGGTGACGCCTTGCGGGAGTGCAGAACTATTCGCCCACCATGCGCCATCCAGTATTTCAACCGTTGATGCTAGCGCCAGTCGCCAGTCATCGGGGTGTTGCTGGATGATTGCTCTGAGCCGGTCTCGTTCCTGATTTGAAGCTCCTTGGGCGCGGGCAAACACCCATGCAGTCAGCGCGTCGCGCGTGGCGAGCAGGCGCAGCTGCTCCTGCATCACATCCCCAACGACGGGATGACGTCCCAGCCAGACGCTCGTGATGAGCAGCCCCATCGCGTAACCCAGCGGAAGAAAATACAGCCAACTGCCTAACGGCGTCTTCTTTACGGTCATTTTCACGCATGTTTCCCTGTCAGTTCTGGGATTCCTTTCAGAGCGTGTATGTGAAGTATCGTTTGAAGTTATTGCAACTCGTGAGCCTGCTGTGTGAAAACCGTGTCGACTAAAGTTGTGCCCGTACCAACGAAACACCGCCTTCGCGAGGTTTTTTAGCCCGCGAAGCGGGCTTTGCTTGCACAGGAACGGCTTCAGCCGAATGAGTTATGGGTAGTTGATTGTTCAAACCCCATCACTCACTTGACGTATTTTTGAAGTTTTGCTTACTATACATGTTCTAAACCCAGAGGGCGTGTCCACGACACGCCCTCACAGGACGGCTGCTTGGTGCGACAGCATTCCTGCCGTCGCGCTGTTCCGATAAGTTGTTCACCTACGACGGAAGAATGCCGTCGCACCAAGGTCAGACTGTGCATTGCGACGGCAGGAATGCCGTCGCACCAAGGATGTCCTCGATGGTCATACGACTCTTTTAGGTAGGCACTTAACCAATCGTGGCTCCGTGAGACCTGCTCGTCGGCGGAGACGCCGCCGCTACGCGCACTGCATGAACTCCCCCTAATACGCCCCTGCAAGGCTAAGGTACACAAACCCGCGCTTGCCGTAGGCGAGGTCGAGGCGAATCAAGCCAATCGGTGAGGCGAAGCGCAGCCCCGCGCCCGCTCCAAAACGCACGGGCACGCTCGACAGCTCCGCGCCGCTGTTCCAGACCGCTCCCGCGTCCACAAACACCGCCGCCTGTACCGCCTCCATCACAGGGAACTGGTACTCCACGCTGCCTGCGACCATGCGGTTGCCCCGATACTCGTCCTGAGCGTAGCCCCGAAGCAAGTCGTAGCCGCCAATCCAGAACAGTTCGCTGAGCGGGGTTCCATCGGAGCCGACCCCTGCGACGCCACGCAGGGCGAGCGCGCTTTCGCCTTGCAAGGGGATGTAGTAGCGCGCCTCGCCAAGCACGCGCGTGAAGCGAAAGTCGCCGCTCAGGGCGCGCTCCGCCAGAACGGTCGCGTAGAGACCCTGACGCGGGAACCGTCCCTCGCGCGTGTCGTAGACCACCTGCACGCCCAATGCGTCAAAGCGCCCGCGATTGGCAGTGCGCAGGCCGGGACTAATCATCGTGTCGGGCGCGTCGTTGTAGTCCACGCGATCCGAGCGGTAGCGCAGGCGCAGTTCGAACAGCTCGCGCCAGTCAAGCCCGATGTACGCCGTCACGCCGACCCGCCGCTCGTACCGACGCAGGGTGTCCAGATCGGCGTAGAACACAGGGTAGAAGGGAGAGCGGTCATAGAGTTCGATACCGAAGTTGAACGCGCCGGGTAGGGCGCGCGGCGCTTCGTAACTGATGGCATAGGAAGGACGCAACGCTTCATACTCGCCTGTGTAGGGGTTGCGTGCCTGCTCGCGCTGCCACTGCAGGCGGGCGCGATGCCCCAGCCCCGCTACATTCGTCTCCACCAGCTCCGCATAGCCCACGAAGCCCTGCTCGCTGCTGTAGCCCGCCGCTACCGCAAAATCGAGCGATTGCTCCTCCTCGACCTGCAGCAGCAAGTTCGCCGTCCCCACCTGCTCGCCCGGCTCCGCGCCGAGCTTCGCGTCGCGCAGGAACGGGAACCGCCCCAGGCGCTGGCGCACGCGCTGCAGTCGCTCTTCGTTATACACCTCGCCAGGACGCACCCCAATCAGCCGACGTAGCACCTCCGTGCGCGTGCGCTTGTTGCCCTGCACCTCGATCGACTCGATAACCCCCTCTGCCACCTGCACGGTCAGCACGCCCGACTCGTTTAGTGAATAGTCCACCACGCGGGCGAGCGTATAGCCGCGCTGGTGATACCATGCCTCCACCTGCTTGAGCGCGGATTGAATCGCCTCGGCGGAGGGCGCAGACCCCACCAACGACTGCATCGGCGCGCCGACGACCTCAGGCGACGCGACGCTCACCCCCTGCAACTGCACGGAACGCACCATACTTTGCCCAAACGCCCACGCAGCCAGCAGAATCAGCCAGAACACCCCAACGGCTCGCATGCCCTTATTATAGCCCATGCGCTATAATTTATGGGAGCGCGCCGATGGACTTCACGGAAGCGGTTCGGTATATCGAGGGCCTCTCCATTCAGGGCTGGAGGCTTGGCAACGCCCGATTCGAGGCGTTCTTAGCGCGTTTAGGCAATCCACACCTCAAGTACCCCTGCGTCCATATCACAGGCACGAACGGCAAAGGCTCCACCACTGCGCTGGTCAGCTCGATTCTCCGCGCTGCGGGCTATCGCGTGGGAACCTACTCCTCGCCCCATGTGTTCGATATTCGGGAACGGATTCTCATCAATGGCGAACTCATTCCCAAGGAGCTGTTTACGGACGGCGTCGCGTTGATGCGCCCCCTGATTGAGCGACTGGACGACACCGAGCATGGGCAGATTACCGAGTTTGAAATCAAGACTGCGCTGGCGTTCTGGGCGTTCGAGCAGGCGGGAATTGACATCGCCGTGCTGGAAGTCGGGCTGGGCGGGCGTATGGACGCCACGAATGTAATCATCCCCGAAGTGAGTGTGATTGTGAGCATCGGCTTAGACCATACCGATCGGCTGGGACCCACGCATTGGGATATTGCTTATGAGAAGGCGGGCATTATCAAGCCGGGGCATCCTGTTGTGAGCGGCGCGGCGCATCCCGACGCGATAGAGATGATTCAGCGCGTGGCACAGGCGCAGGGCGCGCCCCTCTACCCTGTCCGTGTGACCGCCCTCTGTAGCACGGACAATCCTGCCCGTGCCGAGTTAGACGCTTATAGTAGCCCGGACAGGATTGTCCGTTCTACAGAGGGCTTCCTCTACACCCCTCTCCCTTCCCCAACCGATTCCGCCGTGCGCGTGAGCTGCGGGGACTGGGAACTCGCTCTACAGCCCTATCTGATTGGCGACTACCAGCGCCACAACACGGCGTGCGCCGTCGCCGCCGCCGTACTGCTGCGCGAGCGGGGTTACGCGATTCCCGACTCCGCCATCGAGCGCGGCGTTCAGTCGGCGCGCCTACCTGGACGCCTGCAAATCGTCGCCGAGTCGCCGCGCATCGTGCTGGACGGGGCGCACAATCCCGACGCCGCCGCCGTGCTGGCAAAGGCGCTGCCGCGCCTGTTCAAGTACCGACGGCTCATCCTCGTGTTCGGCATGCTCACTCCCCACGAGCCATCCGACACGCTCAAACACCTGCTGCCGCTTGCAGATGTCGCGATTTTCACTCCGATTCCCAGCCCGCGCACGCATACCGCTGAGACGCTGCTGCACAGCGCGCAGGCGTGGCTCGAAGGGCGCCCGCGCCGTAGCCCGCCCCTGCTGCTGACCGCCTCCAATCCCCAGCAGGCGTTCGAGCAGGCAAGAGAACTTGCTGGTCTGGACGACCTGATCTTGGTTACGGGATCCTTTTATCTTGTAGGTGAGTGGCGAACCTTTCAATAACCCCCAGTTAGGCTAGGGATGTTCATCTGAAATTCACCCAGTGTTCATCTGGAGTTGGGGTCAGGAATGCCATAATTCAGGTATGGCAAGCGTAACCATCGCGACTCGGAATGAGCGGACGCCTGACGCTTACCGCCAGCTACTACTGGAGGTTAGCACTTTCTTCCATCCCGATCCCGAAGTTTCGTATCAGTTTGTGGCGGATCGGCTCAGCGCGTTCTATAACGGCGCGACGGCGGCGATTACCTTACATCAGGGCGCACAGATTGCGTTCAAGTATGTTGCGAACCCGCCTGAGTGGGCAATCGGGCTTTGCGGCGTTCCGACAGAAGACGCCTACTGCGCCCGTACCTTGCGCTCTAACCAGGTGACACTGATTCAGGATGTACGCCGCGACTCCGAGTTCTGCGGTTTTCAGACGGTGGAACTGGGCTGGACACGCTACCTGGGCGCGCCCATTCGCGACAATCGAGGGCAGCCAATTGGCACGCTGTGTATCATTGACGGCTCGCACGATGAGGTTCTGAGCGAAGCGGATAAGGAGCTGGTCGCGTTGCTGGCGCAGGCGGCTCGGGTGAAGATCCAGCAGGAGCACGACTTGCGTCTGCCGCATATCGAAGCCGACTCGAACCAGCTCGAGCATATGCTGGTGAACCTCGCCCTGAACGGAATCAAGGCGATGACGCCTCTGGGCGGCGGAACGCTCACGATTCGTCTGCGTCGACAGCGGCGCACGGTGTGCATCGAGGTCAGCGACACGGGACCCGGCGTGCCCGAATCGATGCGTTCCTGCCTGTTCGAGCCGTTTGCGACTACGCAGGGCGACGGCTTCGGGCTGGGACTGTTCAGCGTGAAGCGCACAGTCGATATGCACAACGGGCGTATCGAGGTGCGCTCGATTGCAGGACAAGGCGCGACTTTCGAGATATGCCTGCCAATCCGTCAGCCTGCAACAGGAGGGCAAAGCCATGCAGCGCATACTCGTCGTGGACGATGATGCATTCCTGCGTGAGAACCTCAAACGGCTGTTGGAGCAGTATCAGTACGAGGTGGTAGGCGTTAGGGCGGGCGCAGAGGCGTTGCGCGCCCTCGCCGAAGCGCCGTTCCACCTCGTCATACTGGACCTAGGACTGCCTGATGTAGACGGCTTCGACCTCTGTCGCCACATTCGTCAGAAGTGGCTCACGCCGATTCTCATGCTCACTGCGCGTACCGACTCGATGGACAAAATCATCGGACTGGAGGTAGGCGCGGACGACTACCTGACCAAACCGTTCGAGCCGAAGGAGTTGCTGGCGCGCCTACGCGCCCTGCTGCGCCGCGTCTACGAATATCCCGCACGCGAAGCCGACCCAGACGGAACGCGTGAATTCGGCGAACTCGTTATCGACTTCAATCGGCGTCATGTGAGCGTGCGAGGGCAATCGGTCTCACTGACCCGACGCGAGTTCGACCTGCTGGCGTACCTCGTGCAAAACGCGCATCGCGTCATCCCGCGCGAACAACTCTTCGAGCGGGTTTGGGGCTATAGTATCGAGTTCAGCTCTAACACTCTGGATGTCTACATCTACCGCCTGCGCAAAAAGATTGAGAAAGACCCCAACAACCCCGAATACCTGCACACACACCGTCATTTCGGCTACGAATTCCGTATCCCCTGAATTTCAAATCGCGCTCACCCGTCTTTCATTTTTCGTTCAGATAAGCGTTGTATAGTATGCACGTACGCGACGCGTACTACTCTACAGACAGGAGGTTCTATGATGATTCGTCGCACTGTCGAAAGGGCTTTCAAGTGTGGTTTGGCGTTGGCGGCGCTAAGCGCGGGGTATTGGAACGCCGACGCACAGCGTGTATACGGCGTCACAGAGGATAACCGTCTGATTAGCTTCGACGCTTCTAACCCGACTGCGCTCTTGAGCAACAAGCCGATTACAGGGTTATCGCAGCCGTCCGAGCTGATTCTGGGCATCGACTTCCGACCGCGCACGGGCGAGCTCTATGCGATTGGCAGCTCGAATCGGCTGTATAAGATTGACCCGATGACGGGCATGGCGATGGCGGTCGGTTCGGGAATGCCCTTCTCGCCTGCGCTGAACGGCGTGGAGTTCGGTTTCGACTTCAACCCCGTCGTAGATCGGATCCGCCTGACCAGCGACACAGGGCAGAACCTACGCCTGCATCCCGACACGGGGCAGGTCGTGGCAGTCGATGGGATGTTGATGTATAACTCGGGCGACCCCAACTTCGGACGCCAACCGTGGATTGTCGGCTCCGCCTATATCAACAACTTTGACGGCGCGACCAGCACAATTCTCTACAACATCGACGCCCGTCAGGATGTGCTGGTGATTCAGAACCCACCGAATGCAGGCGGTCTGGTGACCGTCGGCTCGCTCGGCATGAATGTCAGCACCGTACTGGGCTTCGATATTCTCACGATGGGTAGTATGAACATCGGTTATGTGTCGATCATCGATGTTGATCGCGGCGACTTTCGTTCATGGTTCGGGACGATTAACCTAAACACGGGCATGATTACGCCGGTTAGCCCTATTGGGGGCGTTGCGCTGCGTGTACGCGATATCGCTGTCGTGCCTGAGCCTGCATCGCTGGCGGCGTTTTCGGTGGGTCTGGCGGGCGCGCTGTTTGCCCGACGCCGACGCCGCTAACCCCATGCCTGCCCCGGGGCTGGGCGTTCCTCCGCTCAGCCCCTTTATTCATTCACAGGAGGTCTTTTATGAATGCACGCGATCTGTTGACTCGGCGAGAATTTTTAGGTGTCTCTGGGACGCTGGGCGTTGCCCTGATGGGCGGCGCGCTGTTGAGCGGCTGTGGCGGCGGTGGAACCACGCGCCAAACTACACCAGATGACGAGATTCTAGGCGCGGCGCAAATTGCGGAGGCGCTGGCGACCACGATGTATACTGGAATTATCGAGACGGCGCCTTTCTTCCAGCGGTTAAGCGCATTCGATCAGAACTATTTCCGCGCTGCGCGAGAGGTGGAAATGGCGCATTATCAACTCTTGATGTCGGCGCGCGGCAACTTGCCCACGCCGATTACGACCTTCTATTTCCCGCCAGGGATGTTCACGAACGCGAAAACGACGCTGGATACTTTAGTGACCTTAGAAGAAGCGTTTGTGGCGGCGTATCTCATCGGTGTGCGCGACCTGTCCACGACGAGCCTCAAGGTTACGGCAGCGCGAATCTTAGCGGTTGAGAGTGACCACCGAACTGTGGCGCGGGTGGTCGCCGCAGAAGTCGACCCTGCCGACGGCGGCCCGTTTACCACCTTGCGTGGGCTGTCGGGACAGGAGGAGCGGGTTGACCCACCCAACGACAACGCCTTCGCGCGTACCTATCAATTAGGCTCTATAGCAGACGCAGTGAATGCGTTACGCCCGTTCATCAACCGCGAGGCGGCGCAGCAGGCAGGGTTCGATGTGGCTCGTCCCTTCCCGTTCCAGCCATTTAGCCCCACCTTGCCTAACCCGCGCGGCGGCGTAAACGGTTGACCTCATTCAGGAGGTGAACCTCGTTGGCGGGGATGCCGACGCGTTGCACGCGCTTTGCGTAGCGTTGGCGCCCCTGCCGACACGAACATCGCCCCACCGTCGCATCAGCGTCCTCGCCAACGGCGACAGGTACACTTTTCTCTGATGAACCGTTCCGACATCATCGTGGCGATTGCGACGCCGCTGGGCGAGGGGGGGATTGGCGTCGTGCGCATCAGCGGCGCAGGGGCAATCGGACTTGCTGAACAACTGTTCCAGCGCAAAAGCCAGAAGCCCCTGCAGAGCCATCGCGTCTACTTCGGAACGATTATAGACCCCGACACGGGCGAGGCGCTTGACCGCGCCCTGCTCATCCCGTTCCGCGCGTCGCATAGCTACACGGGCGAGGATGTCGCCGAGCTGCACTGCCACGGCAGCCCCTACCTGCTGCGGCGCGTGCTGGCGCTGGCGTGTCGGCTGGGAGCGCGCCCTGCCGAGCCGGGCGAGTTCACCCTGCGGGCGTTCCTGAACGGGAAGCTCGACCTGGCGCAAGCGGAAGCCGTCGCCGACCTGATTCGCGCCCGCTCCGACGCGCAACTGCGTAGCGCGCTCGCGCTCCACGAGGGCAGACTCTCTAAACAGGTTCAGCAGCTGAGCGACGCCCTGCTTGGCGTGATTGCGACTGTGGAAGCGCATATCGACTTCTCAGAGGAAATCGGCGAGTTAGACCCGCAGACGCTCGCGCCCACGATCGAGGGGCTGATTCAGCAACTGGAGACGCTACTTCAGGGGGCGCGGGCAGGGCGAATCCTGCGCGAGGGCGCGCGCGTTGCGATCGTAGGGCGCCCGAATGTCGGCAAGTCGTCCCTGCTGAACGCCCTGCTGGGCGAGGAGCGCGCCATCGTGACCGATATTCCGGGCACAACGCGCGATACCATCGAGGAGAGTTTTCAAATAAAAGGCGTCCCCATCGTGGTTCTGGACACGGCGGGCTTGCGCGGGAGCGCGGATGTGGTGGAGCAGATTGGCATCGAGCGGGCGCGCCGCGCCGCCGAGCAGGCGGATGTCATTCTGTTCGTATACGACCTGTCCGCGCCCGATGACGAGGCGGACAGGCGTCTGCTGCAGAGCCTGCCCCCCGAAACGCCGAAAGTGCTGGTGGGGAATAAGGTGGATTTGTGTCGCCCTCACCCCCAGCCCCTCTCCCACGGCGTGGGAGAGGGGAGTCCCCCCTCTCCCACGCCGTGGGAGAGGGGATCAGGAGGTGAGGGCGTGACAGTCTACATTTCCGCCCTCACAGGCTACAACCTGAACGCCCTCAAGCAAGCCCTCCTGCACGCGCTCCAGCTCCAGCGGGTGGGCGAAGAGACGCCCGCGCTCACTCACCAGCGCCACATCCACGCGGTACAACGGGCGAAAGAGCACTTGATTCAAGCCCTCGAATCGCTCCACGCAGGCATGCCGCCTGACATTGTTGCCGTCGACCTGCGGGGCGCGTGGCTCGCCCTCGGCGAAATCACGGGCGCAAGCGTGGGCGAGGAGCTGGTGAACCGAATCTTCCGCGACTTCTGTATCGGAAAGTAGTCAAAATGTGGAATAAGTCCCCTGAAGACAGGTGGAGCCATGCGAGTGTTGATTGCGGAAGACAGCACGGTCGCGCTGAAGGTGCTGGAGCGCAGCCTGCGGCAACTGGGTTATGAGGTGGTCGTCGCACCCGACGGCGGCGCAGCGTGGCGGGCGTATCAAGTCGACCCAACGCCCATCGTGATTACCGACTGGGAAATGCCCGAAATGAGCGGGCTAGAGCTGTGTCGCGCCATCCGAAGCCATGGCGGCGCACACTACACCTATCTCATGATGCTGACCGCGCGAGGGCAAAAAGAGGACAAACTGGAAGCCCTCGAAGCGGGCGCAGACGCCTTTCTCAGTAAACCGCTCGATACCGCTGAACTGCAGGCAAGCCTGCGCGTGGCAGAGCGCATTCTGCTGGCGGAAGCGACCCTGCAACAACAAAAGCAGCAACTGCAGGATCTCAACGAGGAACTCCAGAGCCAGAACGAGAGCCTGCTGTTGACCCAGCGCCTGATTGAACACGCCAACCGCAGGTTCACAGAACTGTTCGAGCATGTGCCTGTCGCCTGCTTTACGGTAGATCTGGAAGGCAGAATCCATGAATGGAATCTGGCGGCGCAACAGCTCTACGGCTATGCCAAAGAAGAGGTGCTGTTCCAGTCCGTCTATGAAAAGGTCTTTCATGGCGCGTCAGCGTCAAGGCTCCACGAGATGCTCCAGCGCGTCCTGCAAGGGTCGACCATCACGGGCATCGAATCGGAAGACCACGATCGCGAGGGCAACCTGCACTATGTGATTCGCAGCGCGTTCCCCATCCGCAACGCGCAGCGCGAGGCGGTGGGCGCGATTGTGTCGGTGGTGGATGTGACCTATCGTGTGGAGTACGAGAATCAGCTCAAGGCGTTGAACCAGAAGCTGCAGAGCCTCGCGGTGACGGACGGTCTGACGGGGCTGCACAACCATCGCGCTTTTCAGGATTATCTTGAGGAACAGTTCCAGCTTGCTGTGCGCAACCGCTTGCCGCTGTCTCTGATACTGATGGATGTAGACCATTTCAAGCAGTATAACGACACCTTCGGGCATCAGGCGGGCGACGAGGTGCTGCGCACAGTGGCGCAGATTCTCAAAGAGCGTGTGCGCGAAGGCGATTTCGTGGCACGCTATGGAGGCGAGGAGTTCGTGGTCGTGTTGCCGCGCGCGGACGAGGAAAGCGCGGCGATGGTGGCCGAGCGACTGCGCCAGGCAGTGGAGGCGGAAAATTGGACGCTGCGCCCCGTCACAGGCAGTTTCGGGGTCGCCAGCCTGCGCCCCGATATGGAGACGCGACAGGAACTGATCGAAGCCGCCGATCAGGCGCTCTATCAGGCGAAAAAGAATGGGCGCAATCGCGTGGAGATCTGGGACTATCGGATGTTGCTCAAAGCCGCATAGCAGGAAAAACGACGCAGGGCAGGAACCTGAACATTACCAAAGAGGTCAGAGCCATGATGAATCGGGTGCAGACGCAGACGCGCGTGGAGGTCAGGGCGACGCCGCAAGCCAGCCTTGGGCTGAAAATGCTGGCGCGGATGTTGACCCTCAACAGCGAAGAACTCCAGAAACTCATCGAGCAGGAGCTGGAAGAGAACCCTGCGCTGGAAGCCTCCGACGAAGAGCGTATCCGCATCGTTGCGCCGACGCCTGCGTTCTTCTCCCTCGACGCCGATCCGCCAAATCCAACCGATGACGGCGACCCGGACGACTGGCTCGACGCGCGCCTGGCGACCCCGCCGATGGACCTAAAAGCCCATGTGCGTGGGCAGCTCCGCCTGATGGTCGCGCCTGAACTGCTGCCTATCGCGGAGCATCTGGTGGAGTCGCTGGACGGGAAGGGGTTCCTGCGCGTCGAGGTCGAAGATGTCGCGCTCTATTTCGATGTCGCGCCCGAAACCGTAGCGGAGGTCATCAGACTGCTCCAGCAGTGCGACCCGCCAGGCGTGGGCGCGCGCACCCTGCAAGAGAGCCTGTTGTTGCAGCTTAATGCGCTTCAGAGCGCCCCTGACCGCTACGACCCCGAGATCCTCGACTGGACACGCGCCGTGTTGCAAAGCGGTTGGGATGAATTCGTGAGCGGGCGCTGGGAGAAACTGCAGCGACGACTGCAACTGAGCATCGACGACCTGGCGCAGGTTAAAAACTTCATCCGAAACGAGCTGACTCACAACCCCGCGGGCGAGCTCGGAACGAGCGAGCCTGTTCAGGAGCAAAACACTGCGCAGGAGCCGGATATTATTGTGCGCGTCTCCCAAAGCGGGCTGCACATCGAGATTCGCGGGGCGTCCCCCGACACGCTCCGCCTCAGCCCCGCCTACCTCGAACAGGCGATGCGCCTCAGTCAGGGGGAACTGCGCTGCAGCGCGGACGAACGCGAGCATATCCTGCATTATCTGGGACGCGCCCGAATTTTTCTGCAGGCGTTGCAACAGCGGTATCAGACCCTCAAACGGATTACAGAAGCGATTGCGCAGCGGCAGTACGGCTTCCTGATGACCAGCGATGCGCGATTTCTGCAGCCCATGACGCGCGTGGAAGTGGCGCAGGCGACGGGACTGCATCGTTCCACTGTCGGGCGCGCCGTGCGCAACAAGTGGCTACAGCTCCCCAGCAGGAAAATGGTGCAACTCGATGTCTTCTTTGACGCCTCGTACCGCACGGCGATGCTGATTGAGCAGATTCTGGAGCGACACGAAAGTGTGGGCAAACGCCTCAGCGACGCCGAAATCGCCGAGAAACTCGCCGAGATGGGCGTCGAGGTCGCGCGCCGCACGGTCGCCAAATATCGCCAGCGGCATAATATCTTGTCTTCGCACTGGCGCGAGCGGCAGCGGCTGGTGGGCTAACGCTCCATCGTCAGCACCTGTATCATATTCGTATTGCCTGGCACATTCACGGGCACGCCTGCCGTGAGTACCACGCGATCGCCGCCTTTCACGAGGCGCGTCTGGCGGGCGGCAATCAACGCCTGGGTGGTCATTTCGTCGGTGGTGTTTACACGCGGAATCAGCAGGGGCGCAACGCCCCACAGCAGCGTGAGCCTGCGCCAGAGCGGTTCGTTGTCTGTGAGCGCGAGAATCGGCTGATACGGGCGGAAGTGCGACACCCAGCGCGTGGTTCCCCCCGAGCTGGTGGGGGTGAGAATCGCTTTCGCGCCGACCATCTGCGCGACAGTGCAAGCGGCGCGCGCCACCGCCACCGTCGCGTTGCCCGCTGTAGCGGCGTCCAGCTCGCCCAGCTGCAGGAACTCTAAATGCTCTTCAGCGACTTCGGCGATGCGCGCCATCCAGCGCACCGCCTGCGTCGGGAACGCGCCGACCGCTGTCTCGCCCGAAAGCATCAGCGCGTCCGTGCCGTCCAGCACCGCGTTCGCCACATCGGTCGCCTCCGCGCGTGTGGGACGCCCCTCGCGAATCATGCTCTCCAGCATCTGTGTGGCGGTGATCACGGGCTTGGCATGCTGATTGCACAGGTGGATGATCTGTTTCTGCAAGATGGGCACTTCGGCGAGATCTACCTGCACGCCCAGGTCGCCCCGCGCAACCATCACGCCGTCCGCTACCTCCACGATAGACTCCAAATCATCCAGCGCGGCGGGTTGTTCGATTTTGGCAATCACAGGAATGTTCGCGCCCTGCTCGCGAATCAGCGCCTGCAGGTTCATCACATCCGTCACGGAGCGCACAAACGAGAGCGCAATCCAGTCCACGCCCGCGCGAACGCCTTCTAGCAGGTCTTCGCGGTCTTTGGGGGTCATAGAGGGCAGGGCGAGGGTGCGGTGGGGCAGAGTGACGCCTTTTTGCGAGCGCAGCTCGCCGCCCTCCAGCACGGTCGCCTCCAGTCGCTCGGTCTCGACACGCGTGATTTGCAGTTCAATCGCGCCGTCATCTAACAGCAGGCGGTCGCCCACACGCGCCGCGCGAAACACCTCCGCCACGGGCAGAGGAATCGCCGAATCGCTCTGCTGCTCGCTTAGACGAAACTCGACGCTTTCACGCGGCTGGAGCGTCATCGGCTCATGCAGGGTTCCGATTCGGATTTTCGGGCCCGCAAGGTCTAACAAAACGCCGAGCGGGATTTGGTAGGTCTGCTCGGCGTGGCGGATCCACTCAATCCACTGGCGTCGTATGTGCCAGTCGCCATGCGCGGCGTTGATGCGGAACAGGTTCGCGCCCGCCTCCACCAGTTCGTGGAGCTTCTCCTGCGTGTCGATGGCGGGACCCAGAGTGGCGATGATTTTCGTGCGTCGCATAAACTATTTCCCATACAACCCAAACGCCATTTTTCCTGCGTAGACCGCGCTTGCGTCGAGTTCTTCGTCGATGCGCAGCAGGCGGTTGTATTTGGCGGTGCGTTCGCCACGGGCAGGCGCGCCTGTCTTAATCTGCCCGACATTCGTCGCCACCGCGAGGTCGGCGATGAAAGTATCTTCCGTTTCGCCTGAACGGTGCGAGATAATCGCACTGTAGCCGTTGCGGTGCGCCAGCAGGATGGTGTCCAGCGTTTCAGTGAGCGTGCCAATCTGGTTGAGTTTAATCAGGATGCTATTCCCGCAGCCCTGCTGGACGCCTTGCAGCAAGCGGTCGGGGTTGGTCACGAACAAGTCGTCGCCCACGAGCTGCACGCGCGCACCGAGCGCCTGGGTCAGCATCTGCCAGCCCTGCCAGTCGTCTTCCGCCAGCCCATCTTCAATCGAGACAATCGGGTAGTCCCGCACGAGTTCCTCGTAGAGGGCGACCATCTGCTCGTTGCTGAGGGTGCGCTCTTCGGCGCGGAGGATGTAGTAGCCCCCTTTGTGGAGTTCGGTCGCGGCGACATCGAGCGCGAGGGCAATCTGGCTGCCAGGCTGGTAGCCCGCGCGTTCGATGGCGCGCATCAGCAAATCCAGCGCGCGGCGTACGCTGGTCACAGGCGGCGCGAAACCGCCCTCGTCACCGACGGCTGTGCCGTAGCCCTCCTCATGCACCACTTTTTTCAGGTGGTGATACACCTCCACACCCCAGCGCAGGGCTTCCGAGAAGCTCGTCGCGCCAAGCGGCACTATCATAAACTCCTGAAAGTCTGCCCCGCCCTCTGCATGCTTGCCCCCGTTCAACACATTCATCAGCGGCGTGGGCAGTACATGCGCGTTCACACCCCCAAGGTAGTGATACAGGGGCAGTCCGCACGAGTCGGCGGCAGCGCAGGCGACCGCCATCGACACGCCCAAAATCGCATTCGCGCCGAGTTCGGACCTGTTCTCCGTGCCGTCAAGGGAAATCATCGTCTCATCGATGGCGCGTTGCTCTAAGGCATCCATCCCCTCTAATGCCGGGGCGATGCGTTCGTGAATGTTCTCAATGGCGCGTTCCACGCCTTTACCCAGATAATATTCGGGGTCGTCGTCGCGCAGTTCTAAAGCTTCGTGTGCGCCTGTGGACGCGCCTGAGGGAACCGCCGCCCGCCCGAATGAGCCGTCTTCCAGATAGACATCCACTTCCACCGTCGGGTTGCCCCGCGAGTCGAGGATCATCCGCGCCGTAATCTGGTCGATTGTGGTCATAGACTTGCTCCTGCGAAGGCAATTATACCGAGTAGTGAACCTCCTGCAAGGGCGCTTTCAATCGAGCAGATCCCTCGCGAGGCGTCAAGCCCCCTCTTGCCCGAACAGGTATAATCCCCGCGTTATGAACCGACAGGTTGCACTCGGCTTCGGCTCAGGCGTGCTGGTAACAAGCGTTTTAATTGGCTGTCTTACGGCGCAGCGTCCCGCCAATCCGCGTCCCCAAACAACGGCTCCCACCCCCGCTGCCACACAGGGCGTGCGCGGACAAGGCGTGCCTGAATTCTGGGTGCGACCCGGCTATCGTGTGGATTTAGTCGCCGAGAATCTGGGCAACGCTCGCTTTATGGAGTTCGACGACAAGGGCAACCTGTACCTCAGCCGTCCCAATCGCGGCGACATCCTCACTTTGCGCCTGCGCGGCAACCGCTACGAGGTCGTGAACACCTTCGTAGAGGGCTATCCGACGGTTCACGGCATGCACTTCGCTGACGGCTGGCTGTGGTTTACGCAGACGGGCGCAATTCACAAAGCCCGCGACACAAACGGTGACGGCAAAGCCGACGAGGTGCAGACCGTCATCCCCGAAGGCAAGCTCCCGCGCGGCGGCGGGCACTGGTGGCGACCGATTCTGGTGACCGACAAATACATCTACACCGGCATCGGCGATTCGGGCAACATCAACGACGAAACCGAGACCGAACGGCAGAAAATCTGGCGGTTCAACAAGGACGGCACGGGCAAGACGCTGTTTGCCAGCGGTATCCGCAACACCGAGAAGCTGCGCCTGCGCCCCGGCACGAACGAAGTCTGGGGCGTTGACCACGGCAGCGACTGGTTCGGACGCACGCTCGGCGAACGCCCGCAGCAGTTCCAGCCGATAACGGACTACAACCCGCCCGACGAGCTAAACCACTACGAAGAGGGCAAGTTCTATGGGCATCCGTTCATCACGGGCAACAAGCTCCCGCGCATTGAGTATCAGAACCGCAAGGACATTGTGGAACTCGCCGATGAGACTGTACCCCCTGCATGGAGCTTCGGGGCGCACTGGGCGGCGAATAGCTTCACTTTTCTGACCAAAGACCACTTTCCAGGACACAAGGGCGATGCGTTTGTGGCTTGCAGAGGCTCTTGGAACCGCGTTGTGCCTGACGGCTATCGCGTGGAGCGCGTGCTGTTTGACCCGGTCACGGGCAGACCGTATGGCAGCCTGACGATTGTAAAGACCCTGGTGGGCAACAACCGCGTGCTGGCGCGCCCGGTGGACTGCGTGGAAGCGCCCGACGGCAGCGTGCTGTTCAGCTGCGACACAACGAATCGGATTTATCGAATCTCGTGGGCTGGAGGAAGAAATGCGCAAGGGAATTAGGATTGACCTCGCCCCCCAGCCCCCTCTCCGTGTGTCCGCATCAGGAGGGGGCTGGAGGGTAAGGTTCGGACTAACCAGCCTCGCGCTTGCCGCAATCGTCGGCTCAACGCTTGCGCTGAGCAGCCTGCGCCCCGCGCCTGTCAAGCCCGTGGAGACCTACGAGCGCAAATGCAGCTCGTGCCACGGCAAAGAGGGCGCGATGCTGGAGAGAGGATTCGAGAAAAAATACGCCTCTGCCAGCGAACTGCGCGAGGTGGTGGAGAGCATGCCAGGGGCGATTGGCATGCGCGCGGAAGAACTCGATGTGATGGTGGCGTACATGCGCGCCGTGAGTCGGGGTGAGCCGTTTCTGGTGTGGACAGAGCGGAGCGCGAACCGTCTGGAAGGCGAGGTGTCGCCTGGCGGCGCAACCGTGCGGGCGACGGCGAAACGGCAGAATCTGAAAGTGACGCGCCCCTCGGCAAACCGCTGGCGAATTGAGTTGCCCCGCGATATCAAGCTGGAGGATATCGAAATCACGGCGCAGCGCGGCGCGGGACGCGCCACACTGCGCCTGCGTGAGTCCCCCTACAGCCACACAAAATAATTCGCCGTAGCACGGACAGTCTTGTCCGTGCACTGTTGTGGCTTGGACAGGACTGCCCAAGCCACGATTACGCGGCTAAATCGCGCAGCGCGTTGCGGGCGACGGTGTTTTCAGGGTCGATATCCAACACTGCCTGGAAGTGCCCGCGCGCGTCCGCCTCGCGCCCCATGTCGCGCAGGGTAATCGCCAGATTCAAGCGCGCCTCTAAGTAGCGAGGATTAATTTCCAGCGCGCGCAGGAATTCCTGAACCGCTTCTTCCTCGTTGCCCATCGCCACGAGCGCCATACCTAAGTGGTTGCGGATGTCGGCGAAGTTCGGGCGGATGGCGAGCGCCTTGCGATACTCGGCAACCGCAGCTGTGAAGTCGCCCTTGCGATACAAATCGTCGCCCAGGCGCGCATGGTAAAGCGCATCGTCCGTACTGTTCGAGCTAAGCGTTTCAAAGAGCGCAATCGCCTGGTCGAACCGCCCTGCTCGATCATGTTCGACCGCCTGCTCGAATCGGGTGCGGTCGAAGCTGGGATCCAGTGCGAGCGCGTCCTCCACGCGGCGCAGTCCCTCTTCGCGTCGTCCCGTCTCGTACCAGAGGATGCCCTGATACAACACCGCCTTCGCAAAGCGGGGGTTAATCTGCAACGCCTCCTGAAGGTGTGCCTCGGCGCGTCCGTAGTCGCGCAGCTTGCGCAGGGCAAACGCGAGCGAGAAGTGTAAATCGGCGTAGTGAGGATGAATCTCCAGGGCGCGCTGGAAATGCTCGGCGGCGACCTCATACTGCCCGCGCCGCAACGCCGCCTGACCCAGCTGCGCATGCGACTCCGCGATATAGAACCGCGCGAGCTTCTGCACCATCACATCGCGCGTCTCGGTCAACGCATGCTCAAACAGCTTCAGCGCGTCCTCGAAACGCCCATCGTCATAGCACTTGATGCCCGAATCGTAGGATTGGCTCCTGCCGACGCCCAGAATCTTCTGAAGAAAAGCCATGCACTCGCCTCCGTGTGAAAGTTATTATCGGCAGGGCGGAGAGGGGTTTTTAGGGGGCTGTTTTAGAGTCATCTCTCACAAAGCGCGGGGTTTTGCCTGCTTGTTCACTAAGTATACCGTCCCTGCAGGCATCGACTTCGCTGTCTGGACAAGCCGTTCAATGTGCTTTACAAGCCACTTCGTGCGTTCCCAGCGGTTCATATGATCCCAAACGCCGCGCTGATGCGTCTGCGTCTGTAGCACAGGTGCTGAATGTCCTATGCCTTCCTTGCGTGGAAAGAAATAGCCGTCCGCCCAGCGCGCCCGTCGCGTCGGCATTCCCGCCAACAACCGCAACTTTTGACCTTAGCAGTGGTCGGGTACAATCTTGCTCACTAAACAGTCGGTAGAGGTGGGCGATGTCGACGAACTATCTCAAGGGCGAACCGCTGGAGCTGCGCTGGCGCAGCGCATGGTGCGAGCATCAGGCGCGTTCAATCCCCGCGCTGTTCCAGTCGCAGGCAGAGACATTAGGCGATTCAACGCTCTATCTGGTCAAGCGCGACGGGGTGTATCAGTCCGTCTCTTGGCAGACGGTCAAACGCGATGTAGAGGCGCTCGCCGCCGCGCTGCTCGCGCGCGGGGTGGAACCCGGCGACCGCGTAGCCATCCTCGCGGAAAACAGCTACGAATGGGTCGTGACCGATCTGGCGATTCTGCACTGCGGCGCAGCGTCGGTGACCCTGCATTTTCCGCTCACGCCGCCCCAGGTCGAGGAACAGCTGCGCGACTCGGAAGCCTGCGCGATTTTCGTCTCCAGCGAGACGCAGGCGCAAAAGATTGAACAAATCCGCGCGAACCTTCCTGCGCTGAAGCACTTTTTCAGTTTTCAGCCCGTGCGCGGCTGGACGCCGATTGCCGAGCTGCAACGCGAGGGCGGGGCGATTCTGCGCGATCAGCCGACCCTCGTGCGCGAAACCGCCGAGTCGACCGGCTGGGACACGCTCGCCACGCTGATTTACACTTCGGGCACAACGGGCGACAGCAAGGGTGTGATGCTCTCGCACGGCAACCTGCTCTCCAGTATGTACGCCTCGATGCAGATGTTCCCCCCGCCAGGGCGCGAGTATATCATGTTCAACTTCCTACCCCTGAGCCATATCTACGCCCGAACCTGCGACTACCTCGTGGCGATTGGGCTGGGCGTGCAGATGGCGTTCGCGGAGAACTTCGACACGCTGGGGCAGAATCTGCAGGAGGTGCGCCCGCACGCGATTAACGGCGTGCCGCGCTTTTATGAGAAGGTGCGCGAGCGCGTGATGGGGGTGATTCAGAGCAAGCCGTTCCTGCGCCTGTTGGGGAGCTACGCCCGCAAGAAGGGGATGCGCCGCGCGTTCGGCGGCAGGCTCATCTGGGCAATCAGTGGCGGCGCAGCGTTAGACCCGCAGGTCGCCGAGTTCTACTGGGAAAACGGGATTCAACTCTTTCAGGGCTACGGGCTGACCGAGACCTCGCCCGTGCTGACGAGCAACACCCCCAAGCACAACAAAATCGGCACGGCGGGCGTTCCGTTTCCTGGCGTGGAAATCAAAATCGCCGACGACGGCGAGATTTTGGCGCGGGGACCCAATATCATGAAAGGCTACTGGCGCAAGCCCGAAGCCACCGCCGAAGCGATTGACCCTGACGGCTGGTTCCATACGGGCGATGTCGGCGAGATCGTCGACGGGCGGTTCCTGCGCATCACCGACCGCAAGAAGGACATCTTCGTGCTGGCGGGCGGCAAAAACATCGCGCCCGTCGCGCTCGAAACCGCCCTCATCCGCAATCCCTACATCGAGCAGGCGGTCATCTACGGCGATAAGAAGAAGTTCGTCTCCGCGTTGATTGTGCCTGACTTCGTGAACCTGGAGGAATGGGCGGAGAAACAGGGTATCGCTTATCAGACGCGCGAGGAGCTGATTCGACGCCCGGAGGTCGTGGAGTGGATGACCGCGCAGGTGGAGGATGCCATGCGCCCCTTCGCCTCCTACGAAAAGGTGAAGCGCTTCATTCTGCTCCCCGAAGCGTTCACTTTCGAGGCGGGCGATGTGACCGTCACGCTCAAAATGCGCCGCGCCCGCATCATCGAACGCTATCGGGACCAGTTAGACTCACTTTACGACACAGAGCGGGTATAATAGCCCCTCGATGACGTATAGGAGGCTATTCGATGCTGAGGATTCGTTTGATGCGTGTAGGCAAAAAGAAGAAACCCGTGTACCGTGTAGTGGTCGCGCCGAGCCAGAACCCGCGCTCGGGCAAGTGCGTGGAGATTGTCGGGCAGTATAACCCGATTACCGACCCTGCGCACATCCAGTTCAACGAGGAGCGGGTACTGCACTGGCTGCGCACCGGCGCACAACCAACCGACACGGTCGAGCATCTGCTCAAGATTACGGGCGTATGGGATAAATTTAGAGCGGAGTCGTCGAACAAAGACGCCGCCGCGGCGAATTAAGGGGATAGGACTATGTTGCGAGACTTTCTGGAGGCGTCGATTCGCGCGCTGGTGGACGATCAGCAGGCGGTGCAGATTCGCGAGGAGCGCAACGGCTCACTGTTGCGCTACACGATTCAGGTGGCGGAGGGCGATCGCGGGCGTGTCATCGGTAAGCAGGGGCGCATCGTGAACGCGCTGCGCACCGTCGCGCAGGCGGCTGGCGCGAAAAATCGCCTCCGCGTGCAGGTCATCATCCTGACCGACAGCGGACCCGCCGACACCGGCGCGGAAGACGCCGAGTAAACGATGGCGAAGCCGTATGTCCCGAAAATCGCCCGACAGTGGGTGACGGTGGGCGTAATCGTGCGCCCGTTCGGGATCCGCGGCGAACTCAAAGTGCGGCTGGAGACCGATTTTCCCGAACGGTTCCATCCCGGCGCACGGCTCTACTGGTGGCTGCCGCCGAAACCTGAATCCCCTGAGGCAGAGGAGCCACGCTCCCCCCACCGCAAAAAGCCGCCCCGCACGATGAAGCCCCAAGAATGCTTCGTCAAAAGCGCGCGCTGGCACGGCGACCATCTCGTGTTGACCCTCGAAGGCGTCGAAACGCGCGATCAGGCAGAACAGCTGCGCGGCGCATGGCTGATAATCCCCCCAGAAGAGCGCATGCCCTTAGAGGAGGGACAATACTACATCGACGACCTGATTGGCATGGAAGTGTTCACCGAGTCGGGCGAGCACGTCGGCAAGCTCAAGAATGTGCGGCACGGCGCGGCGTATGACTTCTACGACATCGGCGCGTACACCATTCCCGCCGTCGAGGAGTATATCCTGCAGGTCGATGTGCCCAACAGACGAATGGTGGTGCGCCTGCCCAAGGTGGAGTAACGTAAGGCTTTAATAACTCATATGCCCCGCCGTCGCGCACTTAACCTGCCCCGTGTTGGGGTCATATTGATACGCCTGTCCTGACACAGGGCAGACGAGCATCGTCGCGGGCAGCCCTAGTTCCTGCAAGCTGGTGGGGTAGGTCTCTTCGGATGTGAAGCGCATCTGGATTGCAGCGCGGAGCTGGCTCAGGTTGTTGCGGCACTCCACACTCTCCGCTGCCTGACGCACTTCGCCCACGCGACTCGCAGGCGGGAGCGCGCCCGACGGCTGAGAACTGTCCCGCGCGGAACCGCCCGTACCATAATACAGCCACACGATTATCAGCAAGCCCAGAATCGCCACGGACACCAGCACGCCGACCAGTCGCATGGCTGTATGATACCTGCCCAAAACCAAAAACCGACTCATGCGTCAAAATAGCGCAGGTATACTTTTCTCGCGTATCAACGCAGATGCAGGAGGCAGACGCTATGGGGAAACTCGCGAGTTTACTGGCAGTTAGTGTGCTGACGAGCGCGCTCTGGGCGCAAGAGTCGACGAACTTGCAGTTCAAATTCACCGAGAAACAACGCGAACTGTTCGACGCCACCGTCGAGCTGAACGGCAACCTGCCCATTCCGGGCGCGGCGGGGATGGCAGGCACGCTCAAGCTCATCATGACGCTGTTTATGCAGGTGGATAAGGTGGAGGACGGCGGCAAGGCGACCGTCAAGACGGGGCTGGAGGCGTTCGAAGCCGAGTTCAACGGACAGCCCTTCCCCGTGGGGCTGGATATGGCACGGAATGTTATCCCCGACTCGACGGCGACCGTGCATCCGAACGGCAAACTGGACGGGCTGCAGGGCGGCGGCGGGCTGATGGGCTTCCAGCTGCCCGGCTTTGACCCGCGCAACATGGCGACGCTGCTGTTCCCCACGGAACTGCCCGATAAACCGCTTGTGAACGGAATGACCTGGCAGTTCACCCGCGCGATTGGCGCAGGCAACGACGCGCTCAAAATCCCGATGACCGCTCGCTACGAAGGCGTCGAGGAACACAACGGCGTCAAACTGCACAAGATCACCCAGACCTTCGAGCAGAACATCGAGACCTATCAGGACGCCTTCTATCAGCCAACTACCGACAAGGACGCCGCCGCGCGCGTTACCAAAGGCGTCATGAAAGGCACGATGACCATGTGGTATCACCCCGAGAACGGGCTGGTACAGCGCATGACGATGCAAGCCAGTCTGAACCAGACCACAGAACCCATCAAGAAGGACGGCTCCGAAGTGAAAGACTTTGAGCGCGAGACGAGCGAGGTGAAGCTCACCGCGTCGCTCACGCGCAAGGAGCCGAAGAAGGAGGACACGGCAGCGAGTGGCAATTGAGGCGTTGAGTGTATTCCAGCAGAGGGGACGCGTAGGGAAGGGTACTATGCTCAGGTTCAACCACCATGCGCCATCCTCCAATTTCTCCGACCTCACCCCCCTGTCCCCCCTCTCCGTTTACGGAGAGGGGAGAGTCGAAGCCCTGCGCACACACGGCTCCCCCTCTCCGTTTACGGAGAGGGGGCTGGGGGGTGAGGTTCAAAAGGCACGAAAAAACGAGATTGCCGCGCCTGAAGTTGAGGCAGAGCTGTGTACCCTTGTCAGGAGGGGGCTGGCGGATGAGGTTGACAAAGCGCGGGAAATCGCAGCCCTCACCCCCAACCCCTCTCCCGCGACGCGTGAGAGGGGAGCCAAGCGTGTACGCCGCGCCGCTGATCCCCCCTCTCCCGCGACGCGTGAGAGGGGAGCCAAGCGTGTACGCCGCGCCGCTGATCCCCCCTCTCCCGCGTCGCGGGAGAGGGGGCAGGGGGTGAGGGCGAAAAAAAATCCTACCCTGCCTCCTTTCACCGACCTCAGTCGTTATACCCTTGTCAGGGCTGGGAGTGAGGGCTACCTCAAACTCGCGCTTCCCCTCCTGATCGCTCTGCTCACCGCCCGCGCGCACGCTCAGATTACCCTTCCCTCAATCGCCACGCCCGCAGGCGTCATCCCGCAAATCACGATTCCGAAGGAGGCAGTGCCCCAAAAGCAGGTGCGGTCTCCTGCGCCCGAACGCCAGCGCACCCAACCAAAGCGCAACACCCTCGATGCCCTGAAAACCCTGCGCAGCTGGGAGAGCCTGCAACAGGAAATCCAGCGCACGGTCTCGATCAGCGGGCGTAAAAGTATCGGCTTCCATCTCCATCAGGTCGAGGGCGACTCCACAGCGTTTCGCGACCAGAACTACTTCGGACAGGGGGGTCAGCGCGTCACCGACAACACCGAGATGACGATTCGCGTGAACAAGTTTCTCGGGTTTCTTACCTTCGACTGGCGCTGGACAAACAGCCGATTCCGCAATCCCTACGATTCCCGCATCACCTATACCTACGAGTCGCCGAACTTCACGATGGAGTGGGGCGACATCACGGCGTCGCTGGGCAGTTCGAACCCGCTGGTCGGCTTCAATCGCACGCTGAAGGGCGCGACGGCGAACGCCCAGTGGGGCAACCATCGCCTGCGCTACATCCGCTCCGAAACAAAAGCCGCCGCCCGCACGATTACGATTCAGGGCAACGACAGCCCCGGTCCGTACTACCTGCAGGGTAGCCAGATTGTGGACGGCAGCGAGCGCGTGCAGGTGGACGGCGTCGAGAAACGGCGCGGCGAGGACTACACGATCGACTATTTCGGGGGCATCCTGCGCTTCCGCGACGGGATGATTATCCCGCGCACCTCCACGATTGTGGTGACCTACGAAACCTATGCGTTCAATTCGGCACCGAGCCTGCTGGATGGCTGGCGCTACGAGACGAGCTTCGGACGCGGCTACAATTTCGGCTTCACGATGCTCGCGCAGAAGTCCACCGCGCGCACGCCCTTGCGCCGTCGCACGGAGCCGTTCTACGGCTTCGGCGCACCGAGTGTGCCCTATGACCTGCAGTTCCCGCCCCTGCGCGATGCCAATAATCCAATCATCATTACGGTCGCAGGCGCACCTCAGGTGGAAGGCGTAGATTACTACTTCGATGAGAATCTCCCCTACCGCTTCTACTTCACACGCTTTATGCCCCAGAACCTGATTATTCAGGTGGAATACACGCCGCGTCCTGACCCCAGCTCCACGATTGGGGGCGATCGCGAGGTGATGGGCGTAGACTTCACCCTGCCGCTGGGGCGCGTGGGCAGCATTGTGTGGAACGCCGCCCGTAGCCGCGCGCAGGCGCAAGGAAGCAACCTGGAGGCGATTGCGCACACCGCCGTCGGCAAGTTTGAGTTCGGACGCCTCTCGCTCAACGCCACTTATCGCGACATCCCTGCGGAGTTCATCGGTATCGAGTCGGTCGGCTTCCGTCGCAACGAACGGGGCTATCAGACCGACATCGGCTACCGCATCAGCGCGATTTCGAACTTTCAGGCGAGCTTGAGTAAGGCGCGTGTGGCGTCGCTCAACCCGCTCAGCAACGCTTTCGGCGCAAGTTTCACGGACACCGACCTCCAGAGCTATACCTACACCTACACGCCCCAGAACGGCTTCCAGCTCACCCTCAATCGCAACACGAACTCGACGCGCACGCCGAGCAGCCGCACCGAGCAATCGCGCCACGCCGTCAGCCTGGGGCGCACTTGGAAAGCCTTCACCCTCTCGATGGGTTATGAGCAGTCCGATTCCGACGCTTTCAGCAGCCTGAGTGGTGGGACGCGCCTGCAGTATCATATCCGCAGCTGGCGCTCGCAACTGGACTGGACAGTGAACTCTCAGCTGAGCCTGCGCGCCTCGGCGGGCAGTAGCGACATCAATCAGAAAGACGGCGCACAGAACACGCGTACGCGCTCCCTCGATTACACCTTCGATGTCTCGTGGCGTCCGTGGAGCAACCTGAGCCTCAATTACCGCTGGCGCGACAGCGATTCGGGCGCGCTGAACTTGAATGCGTCTGATTTTCGCTCGCGGCAATACGGCGACCCGTTCCCGCCCAGCACGAACTTCCCGACGAACCCGTGGGGCGTCGGCTACAACGGCAACGGCTTCTCGTCGGGCGCGCCGATGTTCAGCGGCTACACCTACTTCGGCGTGCGCGGCAAGGGGCAGGATTTGAGCATCCAGTGGACGCCGCTGGACGCGCTCTCGTTCGACATCCAGTGGAGCCAGAACCGCGCCGTAGGCGATTTTCAGACCAACAGTTCTCAGGAATCGATCTCCATCGGCGCGAGCTATATGCCGCTGGAGTGGCTCACGCTCTCAGCAAGCTGGGCGAAACAGAAGGTGCAGTTCCTCACCGCGACGGGCAGCTCCAGCAACGAGTTCCTGAACCTCAGCGCGGACATCGGTCCCCTGCGCCGCTGGACGATTAACTTGAATTTCTACCTGATGAGGACGGACAGCGTGTTCGGCGAGGGGTTTCAGGGCGCACAGGGCAACTTCTCGCAGCAACCTGTGGGCTTCGCCGCGCGGATTACTTACGATTTAGGCGCGAAGCAGAACCTGTTCGCCGAGTTCCAGCGCACCGATTTGGGGGGTTACCTCCCCTCGCGCGACACGCTGTTCAACATCGGCTATGAGTATCGGATCACGCGCAACTGGGCGTTCGTGCTGAGCTACCGCTTCCGCGAGCAGTTGAACTTAGACCCGCAGTATCAGCAGTATAGCTATCGCGCCCGCTCGCTGGACGCGAGCATGAACTGGATGTTCTGAGGCGCACCTATCCTTCGCGATTGAACCGATTCATCACCTGCTCGATTGGCTCGGCGAGCCACGCTTCGCAGGCGTCGGCGGCGCGTTGCACGGCTTGCAGGAGCAACTCGCGCTCATCAGGGGGCGGCGGCGACAGCACATAGTCGGCTAAGTCCATCGCCTCAGGCGGTTGCCCGATGCCGATTCGGACGCGCGGGAACGCTTCTGTGCCCAGCGCGTTGATGATCGACTTCATCCCGTTGTGCCCGCCTGCCGAGCCTTTCGCCCGCACGCGCACCACGCCCGGCGCGAGCCAGATGTCGTCAAAAATCACCAGCATCTGCTCAGGCTGCAGGTGATACGCCTGCAGCAGGGCGCGCGCCGCCTCGCCCGAAAGGTTCATATAGGTCTGGGGTTTCGCCAGCGCAACAGGAACCCCAGCAATCAGCCCTACGCCGAGCTTACTACTATGGCGGCGCGTTTTGAGTTCGATGCCGTGTCGCTCCGCCAGCAGGTCCACCGTCCAGAAGCCCACATTATGGCGCGTGGGGGCGTACTGCGCGCCGGGGTTGCCCAATCCGAGAATCAGGCGTGTAGGGGAGACGCTCGGTTTACCCTTCAGTTTCTCCAGCAGACGCATGGCTACACTCGCAGCAGTTGAATAAACAGATGCTCCGTCACAATTTGCGCGTTCGCGTTGCCGAGGATGGCGCGGCGAGCTTCGGTGATGGTCTGCAGGTCGCGCATGCGTTCGGCGGGCGCGAATCGGCGGGCGAGCATGTTCAGTTCCTGACGGTGCGAGGCGAAGCGTAGCCTGGCGTCAGGGTAGTTCAGCGCGAGGCTATCGCGATACCACTGAATGAGGTACTCCAACCCCAGCGCGAGCGCGGCGCGCGGGGAGCGGTCCTCCGCGCCGCCTTCCAGCGCCCTGCACGCCTCGCGGAAGTCGTAGGCGAGGCGCAACGCCTCTTCCAGCGAGGCTGTTCCGAGCCGCGCAAAAACCTGCAACAGTTTCTGTAGCGCGTCCAGCTCGTTGTGCGCCGACTTGCCTTTACTTTCGGATTCGGGGGTCTGCAACGCCTGCGCCCAGCGTATCGCGCGTCCAATCGCCCCCTCCGAGAACTCTGCAATCGTCTGGAGCATCGCGTCGGGCAGATCGAAGCACGCCCTCAGATGCTGGTACACGCCCTCGGTTGTCAGCGCGCCCAGCCGCACAATCCGGCAACGCGAGAGGATGGTCTGCAGCAGCAGGTCGCTGGCGGGCGCGGTGAGGATGAAGTGATAGCGCGGGGGCGGCTCCTCCAGCGTTTTGAGCAGCGCGTTCGCGGCGGCAGGATTCAGCCGATGCGCCTCTTCTAAAATCACGAACCGAAACGGCGCGATGGCAGGCGCGAAGTTCGCCCACTGGCGCGTCTCGCGCACCGCGTCGATTTTAATCTGGTCTGGGTCGGGCTTCAGCACGCGCAGGTCGGGATGTTCGCCCGTTTCTGACCACTTCTGGCACACAGCGCACCGCTGGCAATGCCCCCCGTGCGTGCGTTCGGGGCAAAGCCACGCGGCGGCGAGCGAGCGCGCAAGCGTGCGCTTGCCCACCCCCGTCATGCCCACAATCAGCAGCGCCTGCGGTGGGCTGGGACGCAACAGCATCTGCCCCAGCGCACACTGCACCGACTCAGGTTCAATTACAACCTCTGAAAACGGAAGGGGTTTCACGCGCCATGAGCATACCCGCTACTCGTCCAGCAATCGCCACGCGCCACTGGCATCCTTGTACGGCACGCCGCGAAACTGGATCTTGCCGTTGTAGGGACCGCCGTCCGCTATCGTCCACGCAAAAATCGTGTGGCGGTTGTCTAATGTGCGCCCAGAGAGGTGGGTTCCGTTCGCGTCGAGCAGCGGGCGAGTGCGCACGGCTTTCGCATGCCCATCCACATAGTTCACATTTACCAGTCCGAAGTGGCGCGCCTGTATCGGCGTGTCGAACTGCCCGAACGCGCCCCCTGGCAGCGCCAGCGAGCCGTCGTAAATCATCGCGGTCTCTGCAGGATACTCCACCTGCGCCAGCGACTTCACGACGCGCCCCGTGTTGGGAAACAGATTATTGTCCAGTCCGAAGTCAATCAGCCCGTAGTTGTGCGTATAACTGAACTCAGGTAGCACCGGCGGACAGATGGGCGGCAAGCCTGCGACCTGAAACGCCAGAGCAGGGCTGACCCGCTTGCCGTCCGACGGGCATAGCATAATGTCGCCGCTCTTCTGGTAGGGAACCAGCGCCTGGTAAAACGAAAACACACACGGACCCTGAGGCGTGAACTGCAGATACAGATTGACAGGGAAAGTGTCCTCGTAGTCCTGCACATAGAGCAGCACCGCGGTTGCCGATTGACGCAGGTTGCTGATACACTGGGCGGCGCGGGCGCGCTCACGCGCCTGCGCCAACACGGGAAACAGTATCGCCGCCAGAACGGCGATAATCGCAATCACGACCAGTAGTTCAATAAGCGTAAACCCGCGAGTTTTAGAACGCGCGTTCATTCGTATCACCTACCTGAGCATACCTTCACATTCCCTTAACAATTCTGTGATTCAAATCACGGAAACGCCCCTGCCTGATTAGGGTACTTTACGGGTGGAGGTGCGATATGAACCTTCCGGAACTGTCCTACACACAGTACTGGCTGGTGTTTAATGTGTTGTCCCTCACCGTAGCGGTGATGGGGGCTTCGGGCATCTTCTTCCTGATGGCTCGGAGCTATGTCGCCCCGAAGTATCATATCGCGCTCTATCTCTCCGCGTTAGTCGTGTTTATCGCCTGCTACCACTACTTCCGCATCTTCGAGAGCTGGAAGGAAGCGTATGTACTGACGCAGGCTGGAACTTATGCTCCGTCGGGCAAGCCGTTTAATGACTTCTATCGGTATGCGGACTGGATTATCACTGTACCGCTGCTGCTAACGGAGCTGATTTATGTGATGGCGCTGCCGCGTGCCAAAACCAACAGTCTGACTACGCGCCTGGTGATTGCGGCAGTGCTGATGCTGGCACTGGGCTATCCTGGAGAGATAGAGCGTGAGAACCTGACGATGCGCGGCGTGTGGTTCGTGCTGAGCTGCATCCCGTTCGTCTACATCCTGTATGTGCTGTATGGCGAGCTGGGACGCACAATTGCCGAGGCGAAGTTCTCGCCGCGCGTGAACCAGTTGATTGGCGCAACCCGCACATTGCTTCTGGTCTCGTGGCTGTTCTATCCGCTGGCCTATCTTGCGCCGATGGTGGGGATTGGCGGTGCAGCGGGCGAGGTAGGGCTGCAAATCGGCTATAGCCTCGCCGACCTGACCGCGAAGCCTCTGTTCGGCGTGTTCCTGTACCTGATAGCGCGCGAGAAGACGCTGAGCGAAGAGCCAGCCTACGCCGCGCAAACGACCTCGTAAACCCCTTGCATTTCCTCCTTTCGGGTTCTCGCAAGCCCCCTGCAGCAGGGGGCTTGCGTTATTCGGGGGCATCCACACTAACGCGAGTCGTTATCGTCGGTTTCTGGACGGCAATCGGCGTATCGGGCGACTGCCGAATCCTGAGCGAAGAACTGAACCGCTCGCTTCTGAGTAAACATAACCGCTATGTGGCTCCAACTGCTGTGGCGGTTTCGTCGCCCAATCGGGCGCGGGTTGAGAATCGCAGGGATTGGGATTGCACTACTTCTGGCGTTCGGTCTGCTCACGCGCGAGGGAGGGCGCGAATGGCTGCTGGAACGGTTTCGCGGGCTGACGGCGACCGTGTATCGCACGCAGCCTAGCCCGGTTGTGATTGTGGAGCGTCTGCAGGCAATGCAACGCCTCGAGACGGCGCGGCAGACCACGCTGCACGATGTCGCCGTTGAGGCAAGCAACGGGTTGCCCGTGTGGCTCGCGGGCGAGCGACTGCGCATGCGAGTCGTTGCGGAGGTCTCAGCAGGCGTGGATCTCGGCAAGCTCAAGCCCGAACATGTGCAGGTTTCGGGCAAGCGCGTGCGGATTACCCTGCCTGAACCGCAGGTTTTCGATATCACAATCCGCGAACAGGGTACAGAGGTCTATCATCGCGAGCGCGGATGGCTGGTGTTCCATCCCGATAAAGCGATTGAGCAGCGCGCCCGCAATCAGGCGTGGTTGGAGGCGCGTCAGGCGGCGCTGCAGGGCGAGCTGCTCCAGCAGGCGCGGGCGAACGCCGCCGCCGAACTCGAACGCCTGGTGACCATGCTTGGCTTCGAGCAGGCGCAGGTCGGCTGGCAGATGGCGCGACTGCCCTGAGCGACTGCGGTTTTCAGGTACAATTCACCTATGCATACGCTGACAGCAGGAGGCTTTGCTTGATGGTTCGTGTGCGCTATGCTCCCAGTCCGACAGGGCTGCCCCATGTGGGCAACATCCGTACCGCGCTGTTCAACTGGGTGTTCGCCCGCCATCACGGCGGTAAGTTCATCGTGCGCATTGAAGACACCGATCGCAACCGCTATCTGGAAGGCTCCGAGCAGGCGATTCTGAACTCGCTGCGCTGGCTCGGGCTTGACTGGGACGAAGGACCCGAAGTCGGCGGTCTGCACGCGCCGTATTACCAGTCGCAACGGCTGGAGATTTATCACCGCATCGCGCACCAGCTGGTGGAAGAGGGCAAGGCGTACAAGTGTTTTTGCACCGCTGAAGAGGTGGAGCAGATGCGCGCGCAGCAGCGAGCGCAGGGCGCGGCGCAAACGATGTACGACCGCCGCTGCCGTAAACTCACGCCCGCCGAAGTGAAAGCCCGCGAGGATGCCGGGCTGCCCTATGTCGTGCGCTTCAAGATGCCCCTCGAAGGCACCGCGGAATACGACGACCTGATTCACGGACACACGGTGTTCCAGAATAAGCTGACCGACGATTTCGTGATGCTCAAATCGGACGGCTTCCCCACCTACCACCTCGCGAATGTGGTGGACGACCACCTGATGGAAGTGACGCATGTGCTGCGAGGCGACGAGTGGGTCTCCAGCATGCCGCGCCACTTGAACCTTTACAGGGCGCTGGGCTGGGAGCCGCCGCAGTTCGCGCACCTGCCCCTGCTGCTGGGTCCCGACCGACAGAAACTCTCTAAGCGGCACGGCGCGGTGGAGTTCACTGAGTTCATTCGGCAGGGCTACCTGCCAGAGGCGATGTTCAACTTCCTCGCCATCTGCGGGTGGAACCCCGGCGACGACCGTGAAATCCTCTCGCGCGAGGAGATTATCCAGCTGTTTAGCATCGAGCGTATCTCGGATAACCCGTTCGTATTCCACCACGACAAACTGCTGTGGATGAACGGGCACTACATCCGCGAGTTGCCCAAAGAGCGGTTTATTGAGCTGTGTATTCCGTACCTGCAGGAGGCGGGGCTGATTCCGCAGGAGCTGGATGCCGAAACTCGCGCGTATGTGGAAAAGGTGCTGCCGCTGGAGCAAGAGAAGATGAAGTTGTTGAGCGACGCGCCGCGCCTGGTGGACTTCTTCTTCACTGACGACTATCCGATTGATGAGGCGGCGGTGCGTAAGTGGTACGGCGAGCCGCACATCCCGCAGATGCTGGAGGAGCTGATTCGCCGCTACGAGGCGCTGGCGCCGTTCACCGCGCCCGAAATCGAGCGCGTAACGCGCGAGGTGATTGCATGGCTGGGCGTGAAAGGCGGCGAGGTGATTCATCCCACACGCGTCGCGCTCAGCGGACGCACCACTGGTCCCAGCCTGTTCGAGATGATCGAAGCGTTGGGCAAGAAGCGCGTGCTGCAACGCCTGCGCCGAGCGCAAAACTGGGTCTTTCGAGAGTAGATTCACGGTTCATATCCCGCGCCCCCTTGAATCTACACCCCCCAATTGTGCTACAATATAGGTGGGGAGAACATCTGCTCTGTCGCCGATAATTCGGTTGCGAAGCGCTCCCTGTGAAACCTTGGAGGTTGTATGGAAACATTCTATGGAAACCTTGTTGTCCAAATCTTTGTCGGCATAAAAGCCGCGCTGGAGGGTCGAGCATGATGTGGCAACGGTTTACAGAACGCGCTCGGAAAGTGATTTTCTATGCGCAGGAAGAGGCGCAGCGGCTGGGTGAGACACAGGTCAGCACCGAGCATCTGCTGTTGGGGCTGGTGCGTGAGTCGGACAGCGTCGCGGCGCGGATTCTGGATCGGATGGGGGTGAGCCTGCAGCGGATTCGCAACGAGATTGAACGCTACGCCACCCGCAGCGAGGCGCGCTACGGCGCGGAGATGCAACTCACCTCGCGCGCGAAGCGCGTCATCGACCTCGCTTACGATGAGGCGCGGCAACTGAACAACAACTATATCGGCACGGAACACCTGCTACTGGGCTTGATTCGCGAGGGCGAAGGGCTGGCGGCGCGCGTGCTGCATAAGCTCGGCGTCGACTTAGACCGCGCCCGACGCGAAGTGATGAACCTGCAGGAGCATGAGGGGCAACCGACCCCCTCCTCGCGCCCGCAACGCTCGCGCACGCCCACGCTCGATGAGTTCGGGCGCGACCTGACCGAGATGGCGCGTCAGGGCAAACTCGACCCCGTGATCGGACGCCACAATGAGGTGGAGCGCGTGATGCAAATCCTCGCGCGGCGCACCAAGAATAACCCCGTACTGGTCGGTCCGCCTGGCGTGGGCAAGACCGCGATTGTGGAAGGGCTGGCGCAGCGCATCGTGAACGGCGATGTGCCCGACCAGCTGCGCAATAAGCGGCTCATCTCGCTCGACCTCGCGGGGCTGGTCGCGGGCACGAAATATCGCGGCGAGTTCGAAGAGCGCATGAAGCGCGTGCTGGACGAGGTACGCAAAGCGCAGGGCGATGTGATTCTGTTTATCGACGAGCTGCACACGCTGATTGGCGCCGGCGCGGCGGAGGGCGCAATCGACGCTTCGAACATCATGAAGCCCGCCCTCGCCCGCGGCGAACTGCAGTGCGTCGGCGCTACCACGCAAGATGAGTACCGCAAATACATCGAGCGCGACGCCGCGCTGGAACGCCGATTCCAGCCTGTGCAGGTGCGCGAACCCTCGCCCGAAGAGGCGGTGCAAATCCTCAAGGGGCTGCGCGACCGCTACGAGACGCACCACCGCGTGATTATCACCGACAGCGCGGTCGAAGCGGCGGTCAAACTCTCCAGCCGCTACATCACCGACCGCTACCTGCCCGACAAGGCGATTGACCTAATTGACGAGGCGTCCTCGCGCGTGAAACTACTGCAGACGCTCCCGCCCCTCGAACTGCGCAAGGCGAAGGGCGAGCTGGAGATGATCGAAAAAGAAATCGTCAGCGCGCGCCAGCAGAACGACTTCGATCGGCTGGAGGAACTCGAGGACCGCAAGGTCGCCCTGCAGGAGCGCATCGAGGCGATGGAAGACGAATGGGAAGCCGCGCGTCAGGAGATGACCACGCTGGTCACCGAGCAGGATGTGGCGCACATCGTGCAGAGCTGGACGGGCATCCCGGTCGCTCGCCTCGTGGAGAGCGAGACGCAGAAACTGCTCCACATCGAGGAGGAGCTCCATCGGCGCGTGATAGGGCAGCACGAGGCGGTCTCTGCCGTCGCTCGCGCCCTGCGCCGCGCCCGCTCCGGTCTCAAAGACCCGAAACGACCGATGGGCACTTTCATCTTCCTCGGTCCAACGGGCGTCGGCAAGACGGAACTTGCACGCGCTCTGGCGGGCTACCTGTTCGATAACGAGAACAACCTGATTCGCATCGACATGAGCGAATACATGGAGCGGTTCAATGTGTCCCGCCTGATTGGCGCGCCGCCGGGCTATGTTGGCTACGAGGAGGGCGGCGTGCTTACTGAAGCGGTGCGACGCCAGCCCTACAGCGTGGTGCTGCTCGATGAGATCGAGAAGGCACATCCCGATGTGTTCAACCTGCTGCTGCAGGTGATGGAAGACGGACGCCTGACCGACTCGCAGGGGCATGTGGTCGACTTCCGCAACACGATCATTATCATGACCAGCAATGTGGGCGTGCGCTCCGTCGTGGAGGAGGCGGGCATCGGGCTGCGCCGTGATAAAGGCACAGACCCCGAAGACCCCCGCGCCTACGAAGCGATGCGCAATCGCGTGCTGGAAGAGATGAAGAAGCTCTTCCGCCCTGAGTTCCTCAACCGTGTGGACGAGGTGATTGTGTTCCACCCGCTCACGCGCCACGAGATTCTGCAGATTGTGGACATTATGGTCGGGCGCGTGCAGGAGCAGCTCGCGGCGCACCATATGCGCCTTGTGCTGGAGCCTGCTGTGAAAGACCTGCTGGCGCAGAAGGGCTACGACCCGAACTACGGCGCGCGTCCGCTCCGCCGCGTGGTACAACAGATGATCGAAGACCCGCTTTCGGAGCAGTTGCTGCTCGGACGCTTCGCAGAAGGCGACACGATTATTGCCCGTCTGAACGATAACAACGAGATCATGTTCGTCAAGGGCGAAGACCAGCCGCCTGCGGGCGAGAGCGACCTGACGACGGCGGCGTTGCAGTGAACTTCGTTAGCGGGGGCGCCGACGCTATGCGAATCGCCTTGGTAGCGTTGGCGTTCCCGCCGACAAAACGCCCCCACCTTTCAGGTACAATACCCCCACTATGCGCAAGTTTTGGCTGTGTGTCGCATTCGCGACGCTTGAGATGGGTGTGATTGCCGACCCTGCGCTGCCCCGCACGAACGCCCGCGACCTGCAGCAGCGCATCAACCGCAATAAGGGCAAGGTCGTGATTGTCAACCTATGGGCGACATGGTGCGGTCCCTGCATGGAAGAACTGCCTGACCTCGCGCGGTTCCATCGCGACTATCAGAAGCAGGGCGTGGCGATGATCGGCGTCTCGTTCGATGATGTGGAGACCGCCGACCAGACCGTGCCGCCCGTGCTGCGCAAACACGGCGTGCGCTATCCCGTCGTGATTATGGCGCAGGATTTCGACCAGTTCGCGGACCAGTTCGACAAGGCATGGCGCGGCGAGGTGCCCCGATTCTATCTTTACGATAGGCAGGGCAAGCGGGTGAAGGCATGGTCAGGCAAAACCACCTACGCCACGCTGGAGAAGGAAGTCAAAGCATTATTGAAGAAGAAGTGAACGCACAGCTGCTGCCCTTCCACAAGATGGAGGGCGTCGGCAACGATTTCGTTCTGATTGAAGCGGACGCGGCGCGGGGGCTGGAACTCTGCGATCTGGCGCAGCGACTCTGCCATCGCCCGTTCGGGATCGGCGCGGATGGGTTGCTGGTTGTAGAGCGCGGCGCACGCGCGCCCGTGCGCATGCGGATGTTCAACCCCGACGGCACGGAAGACTTCTGCGGCAACGGGTTGCGCTGCGCCGCCCGATTCGCCTATGAACACGGGTACACCGATACAACTGAGTTCGCCATCGAGACGCTGGGCGGGAAGATTGTGCCTGTTCAAATCCATCTGCGGGAAGGCACGGTCGAGTCCATCACCACCGAACTGCCTCCGCCGCGGTTCCACCCGCGCGACATCCCTGCGCTCGCCGATGGTGAAGTGATCGAAGATTTCCCTATCACCGTCGCGGGACGCAGCCTGCGCATTTTCAGCGTCAACACGGGCACGACGCACACCGTGATTTTTTGTGAGACGCTACCCGACGACGATTTGTTTCTGGAGGTCAGCCCGCGTCTGGAGACCCATCCGATGTTCCCAGAGCGCACGAGCGTCTTGTGGGCGGTGGTCGTCTCGCGGAATGAGATTCGGGTGCGCATCTGGGAGCGGGGCGTGGGCGAGACGCTGGGCTGTGGCAGCGGCGCAGCGGCAGTCGGCGTGTTAGCCTGTCGCGCGGGCTGGACAGAGTCGGAAGTCGAAATCGTCTCCAAGGGTGGAACGCTCACAGTTCACTCTCAAGAAAACAGGGGTATACGGCTCACAGGGACAGCAAATCATTTGTTTGAGGGAGTCTTCTATCTGCAAGAAAAGGAGGGAAGCCCGTAACCCGTTGCCTCCCTCCCTCTCGCACTAAGGTACAGTCGCTTACTGACCGCCGCCCTGCTCGCCGCCCTGCTCGCCAGGGGTAGCAGGCGTGCTCGTCGTTCCACTAGCGTCACCGCTCGGCGTGGTGGTACCAGCGCCGCCGCCCGTTTCGCCGCTTTGCTCCTGCGAGCCGCACGCGCTCAGCGCCAGCGACGCGGTCAGCGCCAACAGCGACAGACCGAACAGAATCCACTTCTTCATGTTAACCTCCTCTGAGTGTGATGTGCGCACGATGCGCACGCGAATTATACCTGTGCCGTTTTCGGGAATTCAAGGGGCATAAAAGGCTATCTATATAGCGTCGTCCGATAGAGAAAACGCGGGGGAGATACTCCCCCGCGTGGTCGTTTCCGTCTTTAAGACTGCTTACTTCGGGACAACATTCCGCGCCTGCAGACCCTTAGGACCTTGCACGACTTCGAATTCAACGGACTGCCCTTCGTACAGCGTCCTGTGCCCCTGCATACTAATCGCAGAGTGATGCACAAAGACTTCACGACCGTCGTCCGCTACGATAAACCCGTAGCCCTTCTGGTCGTTGAACCATTTGACCTTACCCGTGTCCATACTAACCTCCTTCCGGGACTGTGTAGACGGGTCGACCACACACCCCCGATGGTGATGCTGGAGTAGTATACCTGACGGGGCTGCCAAAAATTGCAAGGGCAGAGCGGAGGCGGAAACCGAATTGTGAGCCGAATCGACTGCAGGTAATAAGTCCCTCAAAGATTAAGGCGTCCCCTTGCCTACTGTTCTTTCTCCCCCCTCCCCACCTCCCCCGTGAACGGGGGAGGCGTCGTCGCTGCCCGCGTGTGCGCCCCCTCCACGCTTGCGGGGAGAGGGTTGGGGTGGGGGCGGCGGCTTCGGCAGGCGTCAAGGCAAAAAGGGACGATTTAATGCGGGGGGCGCACATAAGCACGCCTCCCACGGAGAGTTGGTGGCACTAGGAACCCTCGATGGGTATAACTTACCCCTCGCTGCAATTGGAGTGACAGCACGGGTCGCCAGAGCGGACTGGACTACCGACTCCCCCGCTTCATCAGGGGAACCCCATGCTGACAGAGGGGGCACTCTTCAGGGGCGTAGCTTTTCGCGGGCAGGCGCAGCGCGCTCGCCAGCGGCGCGCCAAAGTCAATCGGCGACTCGGAACGGTCAATCAGCACGCCAATGCCCACCACCTTCGCCTGATACTGCTCCAGCAAATCCAGCACCTCGCGAATCGAGGTTCCCGTGGTCAGCACATCGTCCACCACCAGCACGTGCGTCGCAGGCTCAAGCACGCTGCCTCTCCGAAAGGCGCGCCCCTCGCCCTCGCGCTCGGCGTAGAGGGCGCGTACCCCCAGCTGCCGCGCCGCCTCGCAGGCGACCAGCACACCACCCAGCGTCGGACCCACAACGACCTCCACTTTGCGCCAGGGCGTTTTCACCAGCATGGCGTCCACCCAGTCCTCCAGCATGCGCGGCTGCTCCAGCAGGCGGAACTTCTCGAAATAGATGTCGCTATGCCTGCCCGAAGTGAGCAAAAAATGCCCGTGCAGCACCGCGCCGATGCGCTCCAGCTCGCAAAGGCTCATTTCTCGACCTCGAAGCTATGTTCGGGCGCAGGGAACTGACGCAGGCGCACTTCGTCAGCATACTGGCGCAAGGCGGCGACGATGGTCTCGCGCAGTTCTGCGTAGCGTTTTGTGTGACGATAAGTCTTCTCGCTCAGCCCCAGAATGTCATGCCAGACCTGGATTTCGCCGTCGCAGTGGACGCCCGCACCGATGCCTATCGTGGGGATTGGCACGCTCTCGGTGATGCGCTTCGCAAGGCTGGCAGGGATGACCTCCAGCACGAGGCAGAACGCACCCGCCTCCTGAACCGCCTGCGCCGCCTCTAAGAGCCTCTCTTGCTCCGACGCCGTGCGTCCCTGCAGGCGGTAGCCCCCGAACTGATGAATCGATTGCGGAGTCAGCCCCAGATGCGCCATCACAGGGATCCCGATTCCGACCATCGCGCGAATCGATTCCAGCACGCGCGGGCTGGCGCCCTCCACCTTCACCGCCTCCGCCCCCGCCTGCATCAGCTTGCCCCCGTTGTAGACGGCGTCTTCGACCGACACGCCGTAGCTCAGGAACGGCATATCCGCTACGAGCAGGGCGCGTTGTAGCCCACGCCGCACTGCCTTGAGGTGGTGCAGAATCTCCTCCAGCTGCACGAGCAGGGTCGTGTCGTAGCCGAGCATTGTGTTGCCGAGCGAGTCGCCCACCAGCACGACATCGACGCCCGCCGCGTCCGCGAGCTGCGCCGAGGGGTAGTCGTAGGCAGTAATCGCGACGATGCGTCGCCCCTGCGCCTTCATCTGCTGCAGTGTGCGCGTGGTTATCTTCTCCGCCATCGGTGTTATTGTACCTGTCGCCCGAATTGGCTCTGTAGCGCGAGGCGCACCGCCTGCCACTGCAACTTCAGCAACCGCTTGAGCAGGCGGATGCCCTCTTCGCATTCCTCTTGGGAGAGGGCTTTCGCCGCCGCGCCGCAGAAGTAGGCGAGGCACTGCATCGGGCGCAGCTCCTGAGGCAGGCGGCAGCCCGCGCAGGTGAGTTCGTTGCAGCAGCCCTGCGCTTGGAGGGCGTCGCGGTGCAGAATCTGCCCCTGCGCCTGCGCGATGCGTAGCCCCACCATCTCGCCCGTGCGCCGCCGCGCGCCGAGGTGCTGGGTATTCGGATCCTGCATCACTCTGTCCAGAAAGGCGTCGCGCTCGCGCGTGCCTTTGCAACAGTGCCCGCAGGTGGCGCACACATGGGCGTGGCTGTTGCTGATGCGCCCCAGCCCGCGCTGGATTTCCATCCGCTGCAGGTTCAAATGCGCCCACGCGCGCGAAAATCGCACCGAGCGCATCCGTTCCTTGTGCGCCAAGATGCGTGCCGCGTGATTGCAGAAAATCTCCCACGCCCGAAACACAGGGCGCGAGTAGAACAGAAACACTATACGCGTCGTCCAGCGGGCGGGTCTCATGCATTCACCTCCTGCAGAGTCGCCCCCACCATCGCCGCGCCAATCGCCTCGCGCGAGAACTCGTCCCGCGCAAACTCCGCCACAATCGCGCCCTTGAACAGCGCGGCGATGCGGTCGCAGTGTTCCATCAGCTCGTCCAGGTCAAACGCAATCACCAGCGCCGCCATGCCCCGCTGACACGCTTGCCGAATGGCGGCGTAGGTCGCCTCCGCGCCGCGAATGTCCAGCCCGCGCGTGGGGGCATAGGCAATCAGCAGGCGCGGCTGCCCATACAACGCGCGGGCTATCACCAACCGCTGCTGGTTGCCCCCCGATAGTTGCACGATGGGCGCACGCAGCGAGGGCACTTTCACCTGAAATCGCTGTATCAGCGTCTCTGCTCGCTGGCGCACGGCGCGGGGCTTGAACCAGCCCAGCGTATGCAGCTCGGGGTCGCGCTGTGCACCCAGAATCGCGTTCTCCAGCACGCTCCACTGCGCCGCCATCATCCTTCGGAAACGGTCGTCGAACAGATACCGAACGCCCGCCCGAATGCGCTGCGCGGTACTCCAGCGGTGGATGGGTTGCCCGTTCAGCAGGATTTCACCTTTGGCGACGGGGCGCAGTCCTGCCAGAGCCTCCATCAGCTCCAGTTGCCCGCTGCCGTCCACGCCCGCGATGCCGAGAATCTCGCCCGCGTGAAGGGTAAGGCTTAGCCCCTGCACGCCCCAGCCCCCGCGGTCGGAGGGGATGTAGAGGTTGCGAAGTTGGAGGACGCCCTCACCCCCTGACCCCCTCTCCCACGCCGTGGGAGAGGGGGAGCTTTTTGTGTCGTGGGCGGGCGTCTCTGTGTCACGAGCGGATGTCTCTGCGTCGTGCGTAGATGTCTCTGCGCCGCGCGTAGATGTCTCCGCGTCGCTCGGGGATGTCTCCGTGTCGCGCGTAGATGTCTCCGCGTCGCGCGTAGATGTCTCTGCGCCGCGCGTAGGTGTCTCCGCGTTACGCGGGGATGTCTCTGCGCCGCGCTGGAAGCTCCCCCTCTCCCACGGCGTGGGAGAGGGGGCTGGGGGGTGAGGGCGAACCTCCTCCCCCACAATCCACCGTGTCAGTGTTGGCGCGTCCACTTCCGAGATGGGCGCGTCCGCCACCTTGCGTCCCCCGCGCAGCACCGTCACGAAATCGGCGTAGCGCAACGCCTCGTTCAGCTTGTGCGTCACCAGCAGAATCGTGCGTCCTTGCGCTTTGAGTCGGAGCAGCGTTTCAAACAGCGTATCTACATCGCGGGGCGGGAGCATCGCCGTCGGCTCGTCTAAGATGAGGATCTCGGCGTCGCGCCACAGGAGTTTGAGAATCTCCAGTTTCTGGCGGGCGGCGACGCTCAGTTCGGCGGCGGGACGGTTCCAGTCGGGCTGGAAGTCGAGGGCGGCGGCGAGTTGCTGTGCCTTCTCCAGCGCAGCGCGTCGGTTCAGCCAGCCCAGTGCGCCCGTCGGCTCCGCGCCTAAAATCAGGTTGTCCAGCGCGCTCAGTTCGGGGATGATGCTATAATGCTGGCTGACCATGCCGATATGATGGGCAATCGCGTCGGCGGGGCTACGGAAGCGAACGCGCTTGCCCTTGAGGTAGATTTCGCCTGCATCGGGCATATAGTAGCCATACAGGATGCGCATCAGCGTGGTTTTGCCTGCGCCGTTCTCGCCCATAATCGCGTGCAGCGTGGCAGGGGCGACCTGTAAATCCACGGCGTCGCAGGCGACGAGGTTGCCAAAGCGTTTGGTGATACCACGCAACTCGATGAGGGGCGTTGCGCCGTCTGCAGCAATCGCCGAGGCAGTCTGGACGGGCTGTACCTGCATGGTATAGAGTGTACCCGTATCGTGCGACGGGGGTTATCCGTCCGCTTTCTTGGAGTGATGTAGGCGCAGCGTCTCCTCAAAAGCTTCCAGCGTGGGGGGTGTCCAGCGCGCGTTCTCAGCCGCAGCGTCTCAGTGAAACTTCGCCGCGAGCCAGCGCTCGGCGTCCAGCGCCGCCATACAGCCCGTGCCTGCCGCCGTGACCGCCTGACGATACACCTTGTCCATCACATCGCCCGCCGCGAACACGCCCTCCACGCTCGTGTAAGTGCCGTTGCGCGTGATGATGTAGCCCTGTTCGTCCATTTCCAGGATGCCCTGAAAGATTTGCGTGTTGGGCGTGTGTCCTATCGCGATGAACACGCCGTCGATGGGGAAGTCGTACTCCTCGTCGGTTTTGAGGTTGTGCAGGCGCACGCCCGTGACCTTGCCCGCATTCACATCATAGATGTCGCGCACGACGGTGCTCCAGATGAATTCGATCTTGGGGTTGCGGAAGGCGCGCTCCTGCATGATTTTGGACGCCCGCAGCTCGTCGCGGCGATGCACCACATAGACCTTCTCGCAGTGGTTGGTGAGGTAGATTGCCTCTTCCATCGCGGTGTCGCCGCCGCCGACCACGATGACTTTTTTCCCTCTGAAAAAGAATCCGTCGCAGGTGGCGCACGCCGACACACCCCGTCCCTGCAGTTTCGCCTCGTTCTCCAGTCCGAGCCACTTCGCAGACGCGCCTGTGGCGATAATCACAGCGAGGGCGCGATACTCCTTGCCCGCGTCGCTCCCCAGGCGGAACGGATGCTCGCTGAAGTCCACCTTCGTAATCGTCTCGTAGAGAATGCGCGTATCGAACCGCTCGGCTTGCCTTCGGAACAGCTCCATCAGTTCCGGACCCTGCACGCCGTCGGGGAAGCCGGGGTAGTTTTCGACATCGGTTGTAATCATCAGCTGCCCGCCGGGCTGGATTCCCGCGAACAGCAGGGGATGCAAACTCGCGCGTGCAGCGTAAATTGCCGCGGTGTAGCCCGCGGGGCCTGAGCCGACGATGATCAGTTTCTCTACGCCTTCCATGTCGGCGCAAAGTGTACCCGATTCAGGGTTTCATCTCCACGCGCAGGGTCTTTTCGTGCGTGTAGAGGGCGAAGCCGGGCGGCGCGCCTTTCGGCTTGCGCACATATTTGCGGAGCGTGTAGTCCACTTCCACCACGCGGGCGTGTTTGTCCGCGCTATGCTGCGCCGCGAGCCGCGCGGCGAACTCCAGCGTGCTTTTCGGCGTGCGCTGGGGCTGGTTCTCCGTGCGAATAATCACATGCGCTCCTGTGCCCGTGCGCACATGGAGCCACCAGTCGTTCGGCTTGGCGATTCGGGTGAGCAGGAAGTCGTTCGCCTGCGCGTTCTCGCCGACCAGCACCTGATAGCCGTCGGGGCTGAGGTGCAGGCGGATTTTGTGCCCTTCGAACGGGTCTTTCTCGGCGCGTTTGGCGGGGGCGAGCGGGGACGCCTCGCGCAGCCAGCCATGCGTCTTCGCCTGCTCATGAAGCTGGCGCAGCGTCGCCTCGTCGGGGTTGCGTTCCATCTCCAGCAGCGCGCCCTGTATCTGAGCGAGTTCGTCCTGCAGGCGTTCGAGGCGGTTCTGCAGCTCCGCGCGGCTTTCGCGGGCGCGGCGCGCCTTCTGGAAGTAGCGTTCGGCGTTCTCAGCGACGGTTTTGTCGGGGTCGATGGGGATCTCAATCAGGGGCGTTTCGGGCTGTGTGTAATCGGGAGCGTGCAAGGCGGCTGTGCCTGCGGGCAGCGTGTGTCCATACGCCAGTATCAGCTCGCCGTACAGTCGCCATCGATCTGCCTGCTGGCTGTCCTGCAGGGCGCGTTGCAGTTCGGCGGCGGCGCGCTGGCGGGCTTCCAACGCGCGGCGCAGGTTCGGTAGCAGGCTCTGGCGCAGGCTGTCGATACGCGCCTGCTGAATGCGCTCCGCGAACACCTGCTCCCATGCAAGGTTGACGCTCGCGCGGGAGTGCTGCCACTTCGGGGGGAACTGAAGGCTGCGAAACGGGTACGCGCCGAGCGCGCGGCGGGTATGCGGTTCGCGAATGGCGACTGGCTCCCACAGCCCCTCGCGCAGCCGATGCGCCCATTCCAGCAAGCCGTCCAGCCCGCGCGCCTGCGCGATGGCTTCCAGCTCACCTGCGGTGAAACGGCTCAGCCCTTCCAGATGCGCCTGCCAGTCGCGTTCCGCGCCCATGCGCTCCCACAGCGCGCGCCAGTCGTCGTCGGACATCGTCCGGGGGTTCAGCAGCCCCGCTGTGCGCGTCGGGGGCAGCTGGTACGGCTCGCCCGCGCGAATCGGGCGCGCCTCGCTCTGACGCGGAGAAACCCACTTGATGGCGCTCCGAATCACCCCCACTGGCTCCACAAGGATAATGTTCGAATGCTTGCCCATCAGCTCGACCATCAGCCGATAGACCCCATCGCGCGTCTGAATCTCGAACTGCACGATGCGGTCGAAGCCGACCATCTGCAGACTCCGAATAATCCCGCCGTCGATGTGCTTGCGCAGGCTCTGCAGGAACGGCGGGGGCGTGGGCGCGTTCGGCGTCTTGTGGCTGATGCAGTGCATCCGAGCGTGCTGCGCGTCGGCAGAAATGAGCAGGCGATGCTCCACGCGCTGGGCGTAGATGTGCAGCACGATGGTTAGCGCGTCGGGCTGGCGAATCTCCTGGATTCGCCCGCCCGCGAAAAAGCCGCGCTCCTGCAGCACGGCGTACAGGTTCAGGCTATCGAACGGAATCGGTTTCCGCGTATGCAAGGAAGTCTTCGGTTGTTATACCATGGTTCGATGCCTGTTTGGGTGGCTCGAGCCTCGCACCGATTTTCGTCCCGTGCGCCTGCGTATCAGCGCCGCCAAGCCCAGCCCCAGCACGGTCAGGCTTGCCGGCTCTGAGACAAGTACACCTTCGGCACTGAGGTTAATATCAAGATCGACACTGAACGCGATCTCTTCCAGCGTTAGGTCGAAAATCAGGTTCGCCGTGCTGCCAGTTGGCAGAATCGTGGGCAAGCCGAACTCGAAGGGCGGCAGATCAAGGTTCGGCTCGAACGCCTGCGAGAAGTTCAGCAGCTGCAACGAGGTAATGAGTGCGTCGGTGCCGTTCACCACCACCTGCCCTTGCAGGGGTAAGACGAACGGAATGGTCTGCGCAAGCGGATTGCCCAGCAGATCGGCGGCGAGGGTCAGGTCTACGAGAACGCCGGCGGTGAAGTCATACTGATTGGGCACTGTTGGGGTCAATACGCCTGCTCCGACGCCCGTCTGAACCGCTGTGAACTGGCTCAGGTTCACCGTACCGATCGGGAAACTGATCCCCTGACTGGGCAGGATGTAGACCGAGTCCGGATTGCGCGTGCGGAACGACTGCCCCGCAATTGTGAGCGTCACGGGTAGCACGGCAGGTCCATTCGCCAGAAAGTTGACTGACAGGTTTTCGAAAGTGATCGTATTGGTGTTGCCGTCCACCGTGGCGCGGAAGGCTCCGCCCGCCTGCCGATTGATATTTCCACCTATCGCGGCGCCGAGGCTCACATTCACCGGCACATTTTCGGTTGGCCCAAACGATCCGAATAGCCCCGGCTTGGTGCGTGTGCCTGTCGGGTTCGTGTTCTGGTCATAGTTGCCGACGAGCGTGCCCTGCGTGCTTGCCGAGATAGACAGGTTCCCGCTGATTCCGCTGGGCGGAGCGACGACTGTAAAATCATACAGTTGCGCTTGCGCGAGGCTGAATGCCCCCGCCGCGCTCATCAAAACCCAAAAGCGCCTGCTGCCTTTCATACACAGTATAGAGACTCAAAAGCGGCGAGAAAGCGGACACCCGTCCCTGCAGTTGCGTGCGTCTGAGGTGGACGCGCCCTAAGCCAGATAGACCGTTTTGATATTCACGAACTCTCGGATCCCGAATAAGCCGAGTTCCCTGCCGAAGCCGCTGTTTTTGATGCCGCCGAACGGCAGGCGCGGGTCGGAGAACACGAAATGGTTCACAAAACAGTTGCCCGCTTCGAGGCGCAGGCGCGCCAGCTCCTCGCCTAAGCGCAGATTCTCTGTGAACACTTCCGCGCCTAAGCCGTAGCTGGAGGCGTTGGCGACCTGTACCGCCTCGTAGCGGCTGTTCACGGGAAAAATCGGCGCAACGGGTCCGAAAGTCTCCTCCTTCCACGCGGGCATATCGGGCGAGATGTTCGTCAACACGGTCGGTGGGTAGAAGTAGCCCTTGCCGTCGGGGATTTTACCGCCGAGATGCACCATCGCGCCCATCTGAACGCTCTCCTCCACCTGCCGATGGAGGTTCTCGCGCAGGTCGGCACGCGCGAGGGGTCCAATCTCCACTTCCTCGTCCATCGGGTCGCCCATCAGCAGGAGACGGCTCTGTTCAATGAACCGCTCCAGAAACTCGTCGTAGACCAGCGTATCGACGATAAAGCGTTTGATGGCGATGCAGCTCTGTCCGGAGTTCTGGTAGCGTCCCTGCACGCACTGCGGGATGGCAACATCGAGGTTCGCATCGGGGAGGATAATCGCGGGGTCACTCCCGCCGAGTTCCAGCACGCATTTTTTGAGCGATTCGCCCGCGATTCGGGCGACTTCGCGTCCCGCGCGTGTGCTGCCCGTGAATGTGACGCCTGCAATAGCGGGGTGGCGGATGATGTCGGGGATAAGCTCCACCTCCGCGAGAACAGTGTAGAGCAGGGGGTATTCGAACGCGGCGGCGTCGAATGCTTCCTGCAGCGCGAGGGCGCACATCGGCGTATTGGGCGCGGGCTTGAGAACGACCACATTGCCCGCTGCAATCGCTGGCGCAGCGAAGCGCACTGCCTGCCAGAAGGGGAAGTTCCACGGCATAATCGCCAGCAGCACGCCGAGCGGCTGGAACGCTACATAGCTCTTGCGGGCGTCGGTCTCGACTTCGATGGGGCGGAGCATGCGCTCGGCGTGTTCCGCGAAGTAGCTCAGCCCGCGGGCGCACTTTTCCACCTCCGCCCGCGCCTGCTTGATGGGCTTGCCCATCTCCTGCGTAATCAGGCGGGCGTAATGGTCGATGTCCTCGCGCAGGGCGTCGGCGACGGCGTTCAGGGCGCGGGCGCGCTCGGCGAAGGTCGTCTCGCGCCAGCGCAAAAACGCCAGACGCGCCGTCACCAGACGCGCCTCGATGGAGTCCCGCTCCTGCGCGGGGTACTCCCGAATCACCTCTTCCGTGTAGGGGTTGCGTGCGATAAAGGGCATCGTTAGAAGTTCAGCGTGCGCGACACGATAATGGGCAACTTGTCGGCATAGGCGATGTTGAACCCGCCGATGCGCAGCCCCGCGGTCCAGCCCGTTTTCGAGGCGTAGCCGCCTGCAAGGGCGAAGCCGCGTCCGAGCCGCTGCTCATAGCCCAGCCGTATCTCGCCCTTGCCCGCGTTATTGCCCACATCGATAAAGTCCACTGCAATCAGGGAGCCGGTCTCCAGCTCGATGGCGATTCCCGCGTTGTAGGTGCGCTTGAGCGGCTTGAAGTCGAAGGTCTGTCCGTTGCGGTCGGTCGCCTGAAAGCGGATGTTCGGCTCCACGAAGTTCTCCACGACCAGCGCGAGGGTATAGCGTTTGTCGCCTGTGGGACGCCAGAGGAAGCCCAGATCGGCGCTCGTCGCGCTGCGCTCTAAGTAATCCCTGCCCTGCATTTCGGGCGCGCGGGTCGCGGCTTGCCCTGCCTGCAGTTGCGCCTGGTTCGCGAAGTAGTGCGTATAGTAGAATCTCAGGTTGCGCAGGCGCACGCCGACGGCGAGGTCGCCCTGCTCGGCGGGGATACGAACGCCTGTAGTAATGTCGGGCAGGCTCACAATGCCGACGGCGATGATGTCGCCGCGCGCGTTGGCGGGGATGTTGTTGATATTGCCGTCGTTGCGCGCCCAGTTCTGCAGCGGCGCATTCGGCAACAGGCGCGCGTCGACGATACCGCCCACCGTGACGCCCACCCCGCTGACGATGATTCCCAGATCGCCCGTAATCAGCAGACGATTGTCCTCACGAGCATATTTGCGCATGAGTTCGGCGGCGGTATCGATGTCCGTGATGCTGCCCTGCCGAATCTCCAGGTCGTCAATCAGGCTGCGAAGCGACGCGCCTTGACGGGCGAGCTCTAAATCGCCCGCGCCGAGTCGCACACCCTGCACAAAGACGATCGCGGCGGGATTCTGAGCTATCTGCGCGGCGGGACGTCGAATCACCGCCACCCCTGCGCCGCCCATCCCCGCGCGCGGCGAGCCGCCCAACGAAATGTCCGCCCATACGGGCAGAAGCAGCACTCCCAGTAGCCAGCTTGCTATCCGTCGCATCATTTCCTCCACTCCTTACGGATTCGATTCGGGACGGAGTTTTCCTGCTAAGCGCCTCTTCTGGGCTGCTAACTCTCAATCTGCTGGAAGAAGCTGGGAATGTTGCGCCAGTCCCCGCGTACCTTGACCCAGAGTTCGAGAAAAATCTTGCGTCCGAGCCAGAGTTCGAGTTCTTCACGGGCGCTCTGTCCGATTTTTTTGAGCATCTTGCCCCCCTCGCCAATCACGATGCCCTTGTGCGTGTCGCGCTCCACATAGATAGTGGCGGCAATATACAGCACGCCGTTCGGACGCTCCTCCCAGCGTTCGATGGCGACGCCGACCCCATGTGGCACCTCCTGATAGGTGCTGAGCAACACTTTCTCGCGAATAATCTCAGCGGCGAAGAGGCGTTCGGGCTGGTCGGTAATCTGTTCCTGCGGGAAAAAGGGCGGTCCCTCGGGCAGATGCTTGAGGGTGATGTCCAGCAGTTTATCGCAGTTGTGCCCCTTGACGGCGTTGGTCATCATCCAGTCGGCAAGGTTAGGTACGAGTTGCCAGTAGGCTTCGGTGTTCGGCTTCACCTTTTCGGGGGGCAGTTTGTCCATTTTGTTCAGCACCAGCACGATCGGCGCGCGTGCCTCTTTTTGCAACAGTTCGGCGATTTGTATGTCTTCTGCGCCAGGCGGTTTCGAGGCGTCCACGACGAATAGAATCAGGTCGGCGTCGGGCAACGCGCCGACGGCGGCTTCCACCATCCGCTCGCCGAGTTTATATTTCGGCTTATGAATGCCGGGCGTGTCCACGAACACGATCTGCGCGTCTGGCAGGTTCAGAATGCCCAGAATACGGCGGCGTGTAGTCTGCGGGCGCGGCGAGACGATGCTCACCTTGCGCCCGACAAAGTGGTTGACCAGCGTGCTTTTGCCGACATTCGGCTTGCCTATCACTGCCACGAAGCCAGAGCGGAACGGAGCCTGCTCACTCATCGCGCTCTTCGGGGGCAGCCCCGTAGACGGTCTTATCAGGACACGGCTCGGGGGCGCGATCTGTGCGTGCGATGAATCGCTCCACATCGCGCAGGTCGTGGAAGTTCGGACCTGTGGCGATACGCAGCTCGCGCGCGGTCATTTCCGGATGCGCGAACACCATCACCTTCTTGCCCTTCGCGCGGAGCGTCTCCACCAGTCGCTCGAAGTTGCCGTCGCCACTGAGAATCACGCACACATCGTAATGATCCAGCGTCAGCAGCGCGTCCGTCACGATGTCCACCGCCAGCTCGATTCGCTCCCAGGGCAACTCCTCGCGTCCCTCACCACAGCACCCCTTAATCGGGCGCGTGCGCAGCACATAGCCCGAGTGCAGCAGATAGTCGTGGAAGGTCGCGTCGCGCCCCTTCGCGTTGGGGTCGACAGCCGTGTAGTAATAAGCATCCGCCACCTTCATGCCAAGAGTCGTCCGAAAATAACAAAGCAGCTTGCGATAGTCGATAAACCACCCGAGCCGCTTCTGGGCATAGTACATGTTTGCGCCGTCAACAAATATTGAAACCCGCTCCAACAGAGAACACCTCCTGCGATAGTCAAGAATTAAGTATACCCCAGTCTATGGGAGCAGGTACAATCTATTCGATGACACGGAAAGCGTTTCGGGAACGGTTGGCGCAGGGCGCGCTGGTGGCGGACGGCGCGCTGGGTACCATGCTCGCATTACGCGGCGTCCCGCAGCCTTACGAACTGGCGACCCTGACGCACCCCGATGTCGTGCGCGCCCTGCATCGCGAATACTACGAGGCGGGCGCGCACCTCATCGAAACCAACACCTACTACGCGAACCGTGTGCGCTTACTGAACTTGCCCGAACGCGCCAGCGAGGCCCCCGTCGTCAGCAGCCTCCCCGAACAGTTCGGCTCGCCTGAGGAACTCGTAGAGCGCATCAATATCGAGGCGGTGCGCCTCGCGCGCGAGTCGGTCGGCGCAGACGCGCTGGTGTTCGGCGCGGTCGGTCCTGTGGGCAAACCGCTGGAGCCGATGGGCGAGGTGCGCCTTGAGGAAGCGGAGCAGGCGTTCGAGGAGCAGATTCGCGCCCTGCTCAAGGGCGGCGTGGACGGGCTGATTCTGGAGACCTTTATCGATTTGCAGGAACTTGCGCTGGCGGTTCAGGTCGCCCGCCGCCTCGCGCCTGATATTCCGATTATCGCCTCCAAGGGTTTCGTGGAGGACGGCGAGACGCTGATGGAGGGACTGCCTGAACGCTTTGCCCAGCAGATGCAGCAGCTCGATGTGGACGCCGTCGGGGGCAACTGTATCGTGGGTCCCCAGCGGATGCTCGATATCGTGCGCATGATGGCGGGCGCGACGGAGGTGCCCATCAGCTCGATGCCCACGCCGGGGCTGCCTCAGCTCGTGCGTGGGCAGGTGGTGTACGATATTCACCCCGACTATTTTGGCAAGTACGCAGCGCGGCTGGTGGAGGCGGGCGCGGGTATCGTCGGCGGCTGCTGCGGCACGACGCCTGACCACACCCGCGCAATCGCCCAGCATGTGCATGGGCTGAAGCCGAAACGCGCCGCCGTCAGCTCGGTGCGGACGCATGAACGCAAACCGCAAGAGGAGCTGCCCACCGCCGAGCCGTCGCGCCTGTCGCAACTGCTGGGCAAAGAGCGCGTGATTACCGTCGAACTCGACCTGCCGCGCGGGCTGAAAATCCAGAAGGTCATCGACGGGGCGCGCCTGCTCAAGGAACACGGCGTCCATCTCATCGACATCTCCGACGGCGCGCGGGCCCGGCTGCGGATGAATGTCATCGCCACCTCGCATATCGTGCAACGCGAGGCAGAAATTGAAGTGATGATGCACTTCGCCTGTCGCGACCGCAACCTACTGGCGATTCAGTCGGATTTGCTGGGGGCGCACGCGCTCGGCATTCGGAATGTGCTGGCAATCACGGGCGACCCCGCGCAGATTGGCGACTACCCAACGGCGACCAGCGTGTTCGATGTGGACGCGGTCGGACTGGTGCGCATCCTGCACCGATTTAATGAAGGGCGCGACTTGGCGGGCAACAGCATCGGCGTCAAGGCGAACTTCACGATTGCCGCCGCCTACAATCCGCTCGCGCCCGATCTGGACTCCGAGAACGACCGACTCCGCCGCAAAATCGACGAGGGTGCGCACCTGATTTACACGCAGCCCCTGTTCGAAATGCCCCTCGTGGAGCGCACGGCGGAGCTGCTCCAGCAGCTGAACACCCCATGGTTCGTGGGCGTGTTGCCCCTGCGCAGCGCGCGCCACGCCGAGTTTATGCATAACGAAGTGCCCGGGATTCGCGTTCCTGAGCCAGTTCTGAAGCGCATGACCGAAGCCCCTGAAGACTCCGCCCTGCAGGTGGGTTTGGAGATTGCGCAGGCGTTTATGCGCGAGGCGGCGCCCTATGCGCAGGGGGTTTACCTGATGCCGCCTGCGGGCAACGCGCAGATTGCGCTGCAGGTGGTGCAGGCGTTGAGCTGAGCGCCCCCCTCTCTCGCGTAGAGGCGTCGGGGATGTCCGAAGCAGAGCAGGTCGCGTGGCTGATTGAGCGCGTGCTAGAGCGGAGCGAGCGTCCCAGATTGCTGAGAAAGAAACTCTACGAGTGGTTCCTGCGCCTGCGCACAAAGCGGGAGCCGTCCCACGACGAGTTTAAAACCCTCACGCAGGCGTGCGTGGGGTATGACCTGTGGGAACCACTTCAGCGACTGCGCCGCTGGGCGCGCGACCCCGAAGACAAAGACAATCTGCGCTTTGCGGAGGCGCAGCTCTGGGCGCGGCAACCACGCCAAAGCGTTGCAGGCAATTCGTGAGATACTCGATATCTGGACAAAACCCACGCCTACAGCACAGTGGTGACAGAGCAGAACCGCGCGGGGCGACGCGACGAGGCACGGCGCGTCCTGCAAGAAGCCGTTGCCCAGTTGCCTCAAGACAAAGACCATATTGCATTTACGGCAGCGCAGCTGGGCTTTCCCGATTTAGCTGAGCAGGTGGCGACTCGGATTACGGATCGCATGTTTCTGGAGCATGCTCTCGCCGCCCATGTAGTGCCTGCCTACGCCAAGGCGGGTCGGGACGCCCAGGTGATTCGCGTCACTCGGCAAATTAACGATTGCGTCGTGCGGGGGCTTGCTTATGCAGAGGTCGCTTATGCTCGTATGCAGCGGGGAGAGTGGACGGAAGCCATCGCGCTGATAGAGCAGGCGCGTGAATCAACGGTCTACGCCCGTGCCGCGCGCTATCTTGCCGAGCAGGGACGCTCCGCGCTGACGCGCCCCCTCTGGCAAAAAGCGGAGCAGCTCCGCCTCTTCGCGCCAGCTGCCCCAGAACGGATTGTGCGCGGGGCGCATGGGCTTGATTTCCACCGATACGCGCGCGCCGTCGGGCAGGTTCGGGTCGCTGTCTAAGACAATCGTGTTGCCGCGTACTACGCCTGTGAGAGTCATCGTGACCACCGACGGGATCATACCTATTCCGTCGTGCTGTAGGCGCGTATCACTGAACCTGCTCCCAGCACGGCGTCGCGCAGGCGTACACGCGGCTCAATCACGCACTCGTCGTCGATGACGCAGTCTATTAGATGGCAGCCGTCGCCGATTTGCACGCGCTCGCCCACGATACAGCCGTGCAGGATGCT